>CAYMMR010000038.1:0-13184 GCA_964391545.1 uncultured Nitrospinota bacterium
TTAGTTTTTATTCGTGCTATTCGTATATTCGTGTAATTCGTGTTCCTGTATTTAACAACAAAGGAGTATCGATGAAAAGCAGTGTATGTAGAGCTTCGGCATTTATACTCATCCTTTTTGCCTTTATTATCGCCGGCTGCGGCGATGCTGCCGTCCACGATAATGAAGACAAGTATGAAATATTTAAGGACGAAACTGTGATAGGGGCTTTTAATAACAAAGTATACGCATACTACAATGATATGGGAAAATGCGAGAAGAATCTGGGAGAGCTTGTAGCGCTTTCCATGATGAAATCTGCAGGCAGCGCCGATTTTGCCGTCATAAACGCAGGCTCTCTCCGTTTCAGGCCTTCGCTTGGAGCAGAAAATGATTTTATCGGTCCCGGCGCTGTTACAAAGGGAGATGTGGCTAAATTCCTTCCTTTTGACAACCCCTCCGTGTCTAATCAATCTACGATATCTCTAATAACCCTTAACGGCAGTGTGATAAAAGAGATGTTTGAAAATGCCTTCAGCAGAATGACAGCAGCAGGAGGAGAAGGCACGAGTTTTGGCAGGTTTTTGCAGGTTCCCTATTATATAAGGGTTTATGCAGATGTAACAAATCCTGTCGGAAGCCGCATCACTGCCATACATTTGAGAGATTATACCGGGGCAATAACAAAAGTCATAAATTTTAACGATACTTCGACAACCTACAGAGTCGCTGTTCCGACAAAATATATAAAAGATACGCCGGGCTATCAAGATTTCGACCAATACTGGGATATACTTGCCAAAGGAACTAATATCGTAGATACGAAAATCTATATCTATGATGCTGTAGTGGATTTCATTAAAAATAACTCGCCAATAAATATTCCAGATGGACCTTCCTGTATCGGCTTAAGCGAAAGCGACCGGCTTTTAATAACACATCGATGAAAACTTCTGGCAAGAAGGCGGTAGTCTTATCGAGCGGCGGGGTAGATTCTACAACCGCTATGGCGATTGCAAGGTCCCGGGGATATGAAATCTATTCCCTGAGCTTTAATTACGGACAGAGGCATTCCTTCGAATTGAAAAAGGCTTCGGAGGTTGCAAGATTTTTCGATGTTAAAGAGCATCTTGTCATTGACATAGATTTAAGAAAAATTGGCGGCTCCGCCCTCACCTCCGATATTGAAGTTCCAAAAACAATGGGTCATGGGTCATGGGTCATGGGTCAAGAGGAAGGGAAAAATAAGCTTGCCCCTTGCCCCTTGCCCCTTGCCCCTTCAGTTATTCCAATCACCTATGTCCCCGCGCGAAATACTATCTTTATATCCTTTGCACTCGCTTGGGCTGAGGTTCTTGGGGCTGAAGATATTTTTATAGGAGCTAATGCTGTGGACTATAGCGGTTATCCTGACTGCAGACCGGAATATATACACGCCTTCGAAAGAATGGCAAATCTGGCTACAAGGGCAGGCGTGGAGGGTAAAACCCGCATAAAAATTCATACCCCATTGATTAATCTCACAAAAGGCGAGATAATAAAAAAGGGGCTGGAGCTTGGCGTTGATTACAGTATAACATCATCTTGCTACACTCCTGATGAAAATGGCAAGCCCTGCGGTTTATGCGATAGCTGTCAGTTTAGATTAAAGGGATTTAAGGAGGCAGGAATAAAAGACCCCCTCGTTTACTTATAACCCACAAAAAATAAGGAGAAATGGGGAAAGGGGAGAAAGGGAGGAAAATAAAAAGAGTTAATTAACAGGGATGAACAGGATAAACAGGATATTTAAAAATCTTTTTTTATCCTGTCCATCCTGTATATCCATGTTAAAATATTTTTTCCCATCTCTCCATCTTCTCCCTTTCTCCTTATTTTTTTAGCCCGTGTAAGTCTGCGGCAAAAAGGTATTTTCCAATGGAATTAAAAAATATTTTAGAAAAAATACCCGCAAAACCGGGGGTTTATATGATGAAGGATGATAGAGCCGTCATACTTTACATCGGGAAGGCAAAATCTTTAAGGGCGAGGGTAAGGTCATATTTTCAAAATTCTGCTTCCTTATCTCCGCGAATAAGGGGCATGGTCTCCTCTGTTGCAGATGTGGATTATGTTATAACGGAGAACGAGGTAGAGGCGCTAATTCTTGAGAGCAATCTTGTAAAGAAGCATAAGCCTAAATTCAATGTAATCTTAAGGGACGATAAACATTTCCCTTATCTTAGACTGGCAGCAGAAGATATGTTTCCCTATCTCTCTATTGTCAGAAGGGTAAAAAAAGATAAGGGTATCTACTTTGGTCCATACACATCCGCAAAATCCCTCCGCAGAACACTAAAGCTCATACATAAGATATTCCAATTGCGTCAGAGCAGAGACCACTTAGACGGCGCACCGAAAAGGCGCCCCTGCCTTAACTATCAGATGGGGAGATGTCTTGCTCCCTGTGCTGGATATGTAAAGAAGGAAGATTACGAAAGAATAGTCAGAGATGTCATCCTCTTTCTTAAAGGCAGAAACGATGAACTCCTGAATAGTTTAAAGAGAAAAATGGAAGAATCTTCGGAAAGATTAAGATTCGAAGACGCAGCAAGGATAAGGGATCGGATTTCATCGGTGGAAGCGGTCATGGAGAAGCAGAATATCGCATTTACAACTTTCGATGATATGGATGTCATAGCCGCATATAGAGATAACGGCATCGTAAATATTCAGCTTCTGTTCATACGAAGCGGAAAGATAATCGGCGATAAAAATATCGTATTTGCTCGCATGGAGTCAATCTCGGATGCCGAGATACTGTCGTCTTTTGTCAGGCAGTATTACGGCGGAGATGTATTTATACCGGATGAGATTATCATAGAAACGGAAATAGAGGAGGAGAATATTGTAAAGGACTGGCTTTCCGAAAAGAAAGGCGGAAAGGTGAATATAATCGTTCCCGAGAGGGGAAGAAAGATGGAGCTTGTCAATATGGCAAAAGAAAATGCAGCAGCCTCTCTTAAAACGAATCTACATTCGGCAGATTTAAGGAGAGAGTCGTTGGAAGACTTAAAAACAAGGCTCGGCTTAAGCAGGCTGCCGTTAAAAATCGAAGCCTTTGACATATCAACCATAATGGGAACAGCGGCAGTAGGCTCGATGGTAGTATTTAACGATGGCGAGCCTGTAAAAAACGAATATAAGAGATTCAGGATAAGGACAGTAGCAGGTATGGACGACTGCGGAATGATGAGAGAGATAATATTGAGGAGATATGGCAAACTGAAAGAAGGGTCAGGGGGCAAGGGTCGGGGGTCGGGAAAAACATTGCCCCTCGCCCCTCGCCCCTCGCCCCTTGTTAATGTGCCGGATTTAATAATAGTTGATGGGGGGAAGGGACAACTGAGTACTCTCATCAATACGCTAAGGGAGCTTTCCATAACCGATATAGACACAATAGGAATTGCTAAGGGAGAGGATAGAAATAATCCAGAGACAGATACGATATATGTTGCAAGTTGCAAGTTGCAAGTTACAAGTTATTCATCCTATCCCTTGCCCCTTGTCCCTTGCCCCTTGCCCCTTGATTCACCGGGGAGAAATCTGATTCAAAGAATAAGGGACGAGGCGCACCGTTTTGCAATTACATATCACAGGAAACTGCGGGATAAAGAAGGACTCGCCTCAGGGCTCGATGAAATTGCCGGCATAGGACCTAAGAGGAAGAAGGCTCTACTCAATCGCTTCGGCAGTTTAAAGAAAATAAAAGATGCGTCTGTATCTGAATTGATAGATACGCTCCATATAAGCAAAAAGACGGCTATGGAGTTGCATGAAAAACTGACGTAACTTATCCCACCTTTTCGAGTATTGCTTGAATTACAGCCTCTGCTGCAAGTTTGTCATCTACAAATGCCTGCCCCGATAATCTCCATATTTTTCCCCTCTGCTTTAATACGCCGAGCTCGATTGTAAGCTTATCTCCGGGAACTACGGGCCTCCTGAATTTCGCATCGTCAATACCGGTAAAGAGAGGAACATATTTATCCAAATCTTTCAACCCCCCTTCAATTCCCCCCTTTTCAAGGGGGGATACAGAGGGGTGAGATTGTCTGACCGAATAGAAGGCAAGGATTGCAGCCAATTGCGCCATTGACTCTACTATAAGGACGCCGGGCATTACAGGGAATTCGGGAAAATGTCCCTGAAAAAACGGCTCGTTTGCCGTAACGCACTTTATCCCTGAAATCCTCTTTCCCGCCTCTATCTCCGTAACCCTGTCAATCAGCAGAAATGGATAACGGTGAGGGATATATTTTTTGATTTCGTTTATGTCCATATATTTAACGGTGAAAAGGTGAAAAGGCTAAGAGGTTAAGAGGTTTTGCCTCTTTACCTTTTTGCCTCTTTACCTTTTTGCCTCTTTACCTTTTTGCCTCTTTACCTCCTTCTCCAATTTCCTTACCTTTTTAATCGTCTCAGGAAGTTTGGCAAGTCCAATCTGAATCCGCTTCCATAGGTTGTGTTCGATTGCAGGCATCCCTGAATATACCCCTGCCTCTAAATCACCTGCTGCCCCTGCCCTTCCGGCAAGGACAACCCCATCGCCTATATTCAGATGGTCGGCAATGCCTGCCTGTCCGCCCATAACCACATTCTTCCCTATATTACAACTGCCTGAAACACCTGTCTGTCCTGCTATTACAGTATTATCGCCTACAGTAACATTATGGGCGATCTGAACGAGGTTATCTATTTTGACTCCTTTTTTAATTACAGTGCTTCCAAGCGTCGCCCTGTCTATGCAGGTATTCGCGCCTATCTCTACATCATCCTCTATTATTACATTCCCAACCTGAGGTATCTTCCTGTATTTCCCGTTTTCATCCTTTACAAATCCGAATCCATCGCTGCCTATAACAGCGCCGCTGTGGATAATAGCATTTTTGCCTATAATAACATCATGGTATATGTTGACATTTGAATAGATAATAGAGGATGCGCCTATCTTCGACCCTCTTCCTACAAATGTAAAGGGATATATTACAACATTATCTCCAATCTCCGCATCGTCTTCGATGCAGGCAAAGGCATGAATGGTTACATCATTTCCAATTTTTTGAGTTTTAATTGATGCAGTGCTATCTATACCTTTCCCCTCACCCTGACCCTCTCCCCACCGGGGAGAGGGTGGGGGTGAGGGGGGATAAAATAGCTCAAGCAAATAAGACAGTGATAGACGGGGATTTTTTACAAAGAGATATGATTTTTGTCTGTTATCTATATCTACCCTGAACCCTTCTTGCAGAACTGCGGCAGATGCGCCGGAATGTCTTAATTCCACAAGATACTTTTCATTCGTAACAAAGGCAATATCCCCCGCTCCTGCCCTCTCTATCTCTGCTACTCCTGTAATCTCGGTATCGGGATCGCCGTCCAACCTGCCATTGAGTATCTTTGCTATCTCGCCAAGCTTCATATCGAGTGTCAAAGTATCAAAGTATCAAAGTATCAAAGTGACCCTGACACTATGACACTTTGACACTCTGATACTATTATCATTTCTTCTGCTCATCGTATCTTTTTATCAGTTTATCCGTAAGGTCAACATTGTCCGCAGCATATAAAACGGTATCTCCCTTTTCCATTATAATAGTAAACCCCTCCTCCTGCCCTATCTTCTGAGCCAATTTAATCAGCTCCGATACTATCCTCGCCGTCATCTCCCGTTCCCTCATCATGATGTCTCTTTTAGTATCCTCTTTATACCTATCCAGATCTCTCCCCTTTCTCCTGAACTCCTCGGTTTTTCTCTCCCTTTCCGACTCCTTCATCATGAATCCCTGTTTTGTCAATTCCTCTTCCAATTTTTTGACATCTTCTTCTCTCTCTCTAAGTATACTGTTCTCTTTTTCTATATCTTTTTTTAATTTTTCGAGCGCGGTCTTGCCGGTGGCAGATTGATTTAACGCCCTTTGCAAATCCACATATCCTATCTTCAGAGATTCTGCCAAAGAATTATATGCCGTTCCAAATAAAAAGAAAACCGATAAAACAACTGCTATTAAGTTTTTCATAACCCCCCCTAAAATAGTTAAGAGTTAAGAATGAAAAGTGAAGAATTAAAGGATTCCTTATTTTTTTTTAACTCTTAACTCATAACTCTTCACTCTTAACTCAAAAAGCCCTTCCTATAGTAAAATGAAACTCCGTAGAGCTTTCACCCGGCATCCTGTCCAGCTTGAATCCCCATGCAAAACTTATAGGTCCCATCGGCGAAAAGAATCTTACCCCGAATCCCCATGCGTGCCTCATGCTTCCTATATCGAAATTATTGCTGCTGGTCTTGGATATATCGCCCTCCCATCCGTAAACATTCCCCCTGTCATAAAATACCAATCCCCTTATATATCTGGTAAAAGGATATATCACCTCCGTATTCAAAAGCAAGAGGGACCTTCCTCCTATGGAGTTTCCTGCAAAATCTCTTGGGCCTACATCGTTAAAATTAAACCCCCTGAGAGATTCGGAGCCGCCGAGGAAAAATCTTTCGAATATAGGCAAATCGCTTCCGCCGTGCCCGTCCGCATAACCTGCCTTCCCGTGAATCATAAACACAAAATTCCACCACAGCGGATGATACCAGCTGTTCTCTCCTATAAGCTTATAATAGTTTATGCCTCCCCCGAGAGAGCCTCCTGCATATTCGCCATATAGATACTGCCTCGACCCTCTCTGCGGATTGAAGAAATCATCCCTCGTATCCCTTGTTATCGAAGGGGCGATGCTGCTCGTTACCCTGTCGCCCTCCTGCGAGACGAGATAATATGTAGCCAGATCCCGCTCTGCTATCGTTATATTGACAGTCTCATACCTGTAAGCAATACTGGCCCCCGTATACTCGCCGAGGGATTTTCCAAATCTTATGCTGCCCCCCTGATTTTTAGATACATAACTTACATAATCGCGCTCTGTGTTAAAGAGGCTGAATCCAAGCATGAGCTCTCTATCATAAAGCCTCGGCTCGATGAATTCTATTTCATAATCCCTGCGAAGCGAGGACAACTGTGCATTCAGGGCAAGCCTCTGTCCCTTTCCAAAGAGATTGCTCTGCGAAATCTGGGCAAAGAATATTGCATTCTCCAATGAACTGTATCCCGCGCCTACGCCGAAACTGCCGGTTGTCCTTTCCGTAACCTTCACATCGAGGTCAACCATATCCTCTTCCTTGCGGCTCTTCTGTTCGAAGCCGACCTCGTCAAAGAATCCCAGATTATTAAGCCTTTCCCTGCTCCTCCTTATTTTTGCGCTGTCAAAGACCTCTCCTTCCCGAAGCCTGAATTCCCTGCGTATTACATTATCCCTCGTCTTATCGTTGCCGTATATATTTATCCTCCCTATATATACCTTTCTCCCTTTATCGACACCGATGGATATATCCACCTTTTTAAGATTGTCGTCAATATTCGTCTTAGGAAGGACATCGGCAAAGGCATATCCCTTTTGCGAATACATATCCGTTATATCGAATATGTCCCTGCCGAACTGGGACCTGTTAAATATATCGCCTTCTTCCAATTTCAGCGCCCCACGCAGCTCTTTTTCCGAATATACCTCATCCCCCTCTACCTTAATGCTTCCAACCCGGTACTGCTCCCCTTCGCTTAAAAATATATTTATGTATATCTTCCTTAACTCCTTATCGACTTCAATCCGCGGGTCTTCTACCCTTACCTTTATAAAACCGTTGTCGTGATACAGGGATTCGAGCTTAAGTATATCGGTTTTGATTACATCTTTTTTATATGTTCCCGATTCCGTAAACCACGAGAAAACACCTTTTTCCTGAGTATCTATATGTTTTTTCAGATTATCCGCATCGAAAAATTTGTTCCCTATAAAGTTTATATCCGTAACATATACCTTTTTCCCCTCTTCGACTTTAAACTCCACCTCAACCTGATTATTCTCCTTCTCTTTTGCCGAAACCTTCACATCTGCAAAGTAGAACCCTTTTTCCTGATACAGCTTCTTTATAGAATCGATGTCCTTCTGTATGAAGTGGCTTTTAAAATGGATGCCCTTTTTAAGGGAAAGCTTCTTTTTAATCTCGAAGGTCTCTACCTCTTTATTCCCCTTTACATCAACTTCTTTGACAAAGGGTTTTTCCTTTAGAATATATACGACGATTATGCCTTCGGCGGATTCTTCCACCTCAACCTTTATATCGTCGAAATATCCGAGCTCATATATTTTTTTAATATCGTTTTTTACCTTTGCAGGCGAGTATTGCTCCCCCTCTTTAATGCTTATGTAGTATTTGACAGAGGATTCATGAACCCTCTCATTGCCTTTTATCTCTATCCGGATTATGGGACGGGACAGGTCGGCAGCCTCTGCCATTAAAAAAGGCAACGGGCAATAGACAATGGGCAATATACAAATAATCAATATCAATTGCCCAATGCCTGTTGCCTGCTGCCTGTTGCCTGTTGCTTGTTGCCCAATGCCCTTTTTCATCAGCAAGTTTCAACCGTATCCTTCTTTCCCTCAAAGATTAATTCATCATTTTGCAATTTAACATCCACTGTCCCTCCTTTTTTCAATTCTCCTAATAATATCTTTTCCGAGAGGGGGTCGTTTATATATTTCTGAATCGTCCTCTTTAAATGCCTCGCTCCATAAGAAGGGTTATATCCCTTATCTGCCAGCCAATCCTTTGCCTCATTCCCGACCTGCAGGGTAATCCCCTCCTCTATCAGCCTCGTATTAAGGTCGTGTATCATGATGTCCATTATCTGCATTATATGCTCCTTTTCGAGAGGATGGAATATAACGACATCGTCTATCCTGTTTAGAAATTCGGGGCTGAATGTCTTTTTAAGCTCGGATTTAATAGTATCTTTATATTTTTTGAACGAGCTTCCCTCATCGCCCCTCTGGAATCCCATCGCCACGCCCTTTTCCAAAAACCTCGCATGCAGATTCGATGTCATAATCAGGATTGCGTTTCTGAAATCAACCGCCCTCCCGTAGCTGTCCGTAAGTCTGCCGTCATCCATTATCTGGAGGAGCATATTGAATATGTCCGGATGAGCCTTTTCCATCTCATCCAAAAGGACTACGGAATAGGGCTTTCTCCTTACCTTCTCGGTAAGCTGCCCTCCCTCGTCATAACCTACATAACCCGGAGGCGCTCCCGTAAGCCTCGATACGCTGAATTTTTCCATATATTCGGACATGTCGAGCCTTATAATCGCCCGCCTGTCTCCGAAGAGGTATTCTGCGAGGGAGCAGGCAAGCTCTGTCTTTCCGACACCTGTGGGCCCGAGAAAAAGGAAGGAACCCATAGGCCTCTTTATATCTTTCAACCCTGCCCTCGAGCGCCGTATTGCCCTGCATACCACCTCGATTGCCTCTTTCTGTCCGATTATCTTTTTCGATAACTCCGATTCCATCTCTTTAAGTCTCTGCGACTCTTCCTTTTCTATTCTGGAGAGCGGTATCCCCGTCATTCTTGATACTACATAAGTGATGTCCTCTTCGGTTACCCTGGGTTTTGCCTCTGCATGAGATTTCTCCCATTCGATTTTCATCTGCTCCAATTTGCTTTTCAACCCCTCTTCCCTGTCCCGCAGATCTACCGCCTTCTCGAACTCCTGCGCCTCTATTCTATCCCGTTTCTCCCTCACTACCTCGTCAATCTTTCTCTGTATATCCCTTATATTGGGCGGATAGGTAACCTTTCGCAATCTTACCCTCGACCCTGCCTCATCGATGACATCTATCGCCTTATCCGGCAAAAACCTGTCGCTGATATACCGGTCGGAAAGTTTTACTGCCGCGACAATAGCGGACTCCGTTATCTTTGCCTTATGGTGAAGCTCATATTCATCCTTTAGACCCTTTATAATCTGAATCGTCTCATCAATCGTCGGAGGATTTACAATAATGGGCTGGAACCTTCTCTCGAGGGCGCCGTTTTTTTCCGATATATTTTCTATATTCATCCATAGTAGTAGCGCCTATACACTGTATCTCGCCTCTCGAAAGGGCAGGCTTGAGCATGTTTGAGGCATCTACGGAGCCCTCCGCAGCGCCTGCGCCTATCAATGTATGAATTTCGTCTATAAAGAGTATTATATTATGAGGCGGCTGGGTTATCTCCCTGACAACCGCCTTCATCCTCGCCTCGAATTGCCCCCTGTATTTCGTGCCGGCAATAAGAGCGCCTAAATCGAGAGATATTAGTCTCTTATCGTAAAGTGTCTGCGGGATCTCCCTGCTTATTATCCGCTGCGCAAGCCCTTCTACAATGGCAGTCTTGCCGACGCCCGGTTCGCCGATGAGGACAGGATTATTTTTTGTGCGCCTGGAGAGTATCTGAATCACCCTCTCGATTTCATTCGTTCTTCCGATTACAGGGTCGAGCCTGCCCTTAATAGCCATCTCGGTAAGGTCTCTCCCGAATTCATCCAGCGCAGGGGTCTTGCTCGCCTCCTTTGCCTGTGCAGCAGGCTCTCTTAGAAGGGCAATAGTCTGCTCTTTCACATCCGCATACTGCAGTCCGAAACTGCTCAATATCCTGTAGGCAACGCCATCCTTCTCTTTTATCAATCCGATAAGGAGATGTTCGGTTCCTATATAGCTGTGTCCCATTGCCCTCGCCTCTTCAACGGCATGTTCGAGCACCTTCTTTGCCCTGGATGTAAAAGGTATATCGCCGATGATCAGCGTATTCGAGCTCATGGGAAGGTTTCTTTCGATCTCGGGCTTTAATTGTTTTATATCAACTCCAAGCCTCTGGAGGACGAGGATTGCTATACCCCCGCCGTCCTTGATTATTCCAAGAAGTATATGCTCGGTCCCGAGGTATTCATGCTGATGCCTTTCAGCCTCTTCCCTCGCAAGAATTATCACCCTCCTCGCCCTTTCGGTAAATTTTTTAAACATATTAAAACCCCCCTAAAAATAGTGTCAGAGTGTCAGAGTGTCAGAGTATCATAGTTTTTTCATGCTTTGACACTTTGATACCCTGATACTTTAACACTTATACAAGCATCCCGTCCGCCAATTTTATCACCCTCATCATCTTCTTTACAAGAATGTCGTTGTGGGTTACTATCGCAAAGGTCTGCCCATTTTCCTTATTCAGCCTGACGAACAATTCGTAAATATCCTCGCTTGTCCTGCTGTCAAGGTTGCCGGTCGGCTCGTCTGCAAGCAAAATATCGGGATTATTTATAAGCGCCCTTGCTATCGCAACCCTCTGCTGTTCCCCGCCGGATAATTTTCCCGGTCTGTGATTTATTCTATCCTTTAATCCGACCTCTGTCAAAATTCTTTTTGCATCTTCCTCCGCTTCATCTTTACCCTTTTTATTTATAAGGGCGGGGAGCATAACATTTTCCACTGCAGTAAATTCCGGCAAAAGGTTATTAAACTGAAACACAAATCCGATTTTTTTATTGCGAAACTCCGCCAATCTGGAATTACTCATTTTAAACAGTTCATTATTATTAAATATTACGTCCCCTTCGGCAGGTTTGTCCAGAGCGCCGATTATATGGAGGAGCGTGCTCTTTCCGGCGCCGGATGCGCCGACTATGCCGAGCATCTCGCCTTTTGCTATATTAAAACTCAAGCCCTTTAAGACCTCGAGAAAATCATCGCCGGACTTAAAGGATTTCTTAAGATTTTTGATCTGTACTAAATCTTCCACTTGCCTTTATTATCCTTTCATTATTCATATTGCAACCTTAACTATTGCAAATCTCATAATAGATAAGTCTCTTCCAATTTAATGACCCTATCAATTTCCACCAATAAGTTCCCTCATTTTTTTTCTATCGTCCTGATGCCATCAATTGCAAGCTCCCATTCCTCGGCATCGGATTCAACTTCATAACTGTAATTCTGTTTTTCCACAATATTTTCTTTCTCAAAGCTGTCAAAATCCATACTGTATTTCTTTTTATAAAAATCATCGGTAATCCTGTAACGGGTAAGCTTTCTTAGATAGTCCCTTCGAAGCATCTCCTTGAGCTCATCCTCTGACATCTCATCTATCTGCCTTTCGAGAACAGTCTTCATCACCTAAACCACCTCCTGTTTTTAATATCCTTATTATTGATACCTGTAATATTAATGTCCTATATCTGTGTATTTTTGTCATTCCGCACTTGATGCGGAATCCAGTATTTTACATAAGTATCTGGATTCCCGTTTTCACGGGAATGACGGATATGGGACATTTGTTATGCAGTTTTCAATAATATAAATTATTTGGAATAAAATCCGTGTTAATCTATGCTCATCTGTGGCTAAATATTTTTAGTTTTCTCACTCATACCTCAATGCCTCCACAGGGTCGAGCCTCGAGGCATTCCATGAAGGATACAACGTTGCCAGAAAACTTATTACTACCGCCGATAATGATATATACAGGAAATCGAGGGGATTCATTTTGACCGGAAGGGTGTCCAATTGATAGACATCGCTGGGGAGTTTAATGAAATGATATGTGTCGAGCAGTTCGCATAGGGTATACCCGCCTATACATCCTATAATCGTCCCTGCAACGCCGATAATCAGCCCTTCCATCATAAAGATTTTCATTATGCTTCCCTCTGTCGCTCCCATAGATTTTAGTATCGCAATATCCCTCCCCTTCTCCATAACCATCATTATAAGCGTTCCGATTATATTAAAGGCAGCAACCACTATTATTAATGTAAGTATGACAAACATGCCGAACTTTTCGAGCTTGAGCGCAGAAAAGAGATTTTTATTCATCTCCATCCAATCCCTCGTCCAATATGGAAACCCGAGCATTTTGTGAATCTTATCGGCAACACTGTCCGCAAGATAAATATCATCTACCTTTATCTCGATACCCGTTACCATCTCCCCCATACTGAAAAATCTCTGTGCCGCAGGTATGGAGATAAGGGCGAGGTTTGCATCATATTCATACATCCCTGTATCGAAAATACCGACTACCCTGAATTTTTCCACCTTCGGGGCAGTTCCTGTAGGAGTTACCCTGCCGAAGGGCGAAACCACATCGATAGTATCGCCAAGAAATACTGCAAGATTTCTCGCAAGGTCTTTCCCGATTACAATGCCTTCCAATATCTCGTGGTTCGTGGTTCGTGGTTCGTAGTTCGTGGTTTGCCCTGAACTTGATTCAGGGTCGGAGTCTTCCATTCCTACCCCTTGCC
>CAYMMR010000039.1:0-13169 GCA_964391545.1 uncultured Nitrospinota bacterium
GCAAAATTTCATTCATAAGTTACTAAATAAAAAATGGGGTTGCATTAATATTAATTTTTAAAAGTTTTTCCTTGACTTATATAGTGTGGTTTTAGATAATGCGGTTTAAGAAAAAACTTATATAATCCACCGGAAAAAATTTTTTAGGAGGAGATTAAATGATAAAAGAGTGTCTCGGATTTTTTGCCGTGCTGTTTTTTTCTTTCTGCCTCTTCCTGCCCGCTGCATTTCCTGCCGAATCTAATGACGAGTTCGAAGAGGTAGATTCAATTTCCGTATCGGGAGAAAAAAAACTGGCAATTCTGGAGCTTAGTCTTACCTCCACTACAGGGAATTCGGAGGCATTGTCTTTGTTTACAGGCACAGAGCTTTTTTACGAATCATCCGGCAACAGTATAGGATTCGAGGGAAATCTGTATTATGGAGAAAAATCACAGGTGCTTAATACCAAAGTTTCGGAGGGAAGGCTTACAGGCGCGCACGATTTTAATTTTAACAACTATGCCTATCTACTCGGCACGCTGAAACACGATGACTTTGAAAAACTAAATCTCCGCTCTACAGCAGGAATAGGCTATGGATACAGATTAATTAAAAACCCTTATGAAGAATTATCTCTCGAGGGAGGACTCGGACTGCAGGCCGAGGACTTCAATGTAGCAGGAAAGGATGACTACTACCACGAAGGTAGAATAGGGATAAATTATACATACAGGCTTTCAAAAACAGCCCGTTTCGTAACAAAGGACGAATACCTCCCCGCCCTTTCGGGGTCGGGCAACTATCGTATAAGGGGAGAATTTAAGCTCATCGAAAGTATATATAAAAATCTGGCTATAATTCTGCATTTGATATTGGATTATGACAGCACGCCGGTTGAAAGGAATATTAAAGAACTGGATACGAGGATGTTTGCCGGCGTTGGTTATAATTTCTTCTAAAATGATTATAAGCCGAAGAGATGGGCGAAGCCGAGGAATGCGAGAGACATTATGCCTGCCGTAATGAATATAATCGGAGAGCCCTTTAAAATAGCAGGTATCGGCGCTATCTCGAGCCTCTCCCTTATCCCTGCAAAAAGAATAATCGAAAGCGTATAGCCTGCCGCAACGCTTATAGAATAAATAATAGAATTGAAAAATCCGAGCCTGTAATCTATGAGAAGTATTGCCACGCCAAGGACAGCGCAATTGGTTGTTATCAACGGTAAATATATGCCAAGTGCATTATAAAGCGCAGGCGCCGTCTTTTTTATATACATCTCTACCAGTTGAACAAGCGTTGCAATAACAAGTATAAAAGATGCGGTTCTTAAAAATTCTATTTTTAAAGGAAGGAGGAAGAAATACCATATAATCCACGACGCTGCAGATGCCAGCGTCATAACAAATACAACTGCCATCCCCATACTCAAAGAAATCTCAATCCTGTTCGATACGCCGAAAAAGGAGCATAAGGCAAGGAATCTTATCAGCACTATATTGTTCACCAATAAAGCGCTCAAAACTATCATATACCATGTCATCTGATTATCTATCATAGTAGTAATGAGTATTGAGTTTTGAGTATGGAGGGTAAAATACCTCTAAACTCATAACTCATAACTCTAAACTTTTTTCAAT
Organism: uncultured Nitrospinota bacterium; assembly: GCA_964391545.1. GTDB lineage: Bacteria > Nitrospinota > Nitrospinia > UBA9942 > UBA9942 > JACQEW01. Next base: position 1,623 of record CAYMMR010000039.1, read on the forward strand.
ATCCATCTTACCCCTGCTATCATAAAACCTATTACAATAAATGCGCCGGGCGGCATTATAAAGACAAGGGCAGGCTGAAAATTCAGGGAAGTGGAGATATTGAATAACTCTCTGTTAAAAAATGTCAGTGTCCCGTTTCCTATTAATTCTCTAATAGCGCCGAGCATGGTTATTGCGAGGGTAAATCCTGCGCCCATGCCGATTCCATCTATTAAAGAAGATGTAACGGAGTTCTTATATGCAAAGGCCTCTGCCCTGCCAAGAATAATACAGTTCACCACAATAAGCGGGATAAATATTCCGAGCGACGCATAAAGCTCGACCATATAAGCGTGCATTACATAATCCACAATCGTTACGAATGTGGAGATTATGACTATAAACACAGGGAGTCTTATGGAATTGGGAATATAGTTTCTCAAGAGCGAGATTAGAAGGTTAGACGATACGAGGACAAAAGTCGTAGCAACACCCATCCCGAAGCCATCGTTCATAGAGCTTCCCGTAGCAAGAACAGGGCATAGCCCTATTATGAGCACAAGGACAGGGTTCTCCCTCAACAAGCCGTTTGTAAATATCTTCCAGTTATCCATTTTTAGTCCGAAAATATTTTTTGCCACAGAACACAGAGAAAAAAACTAATCTTTTTTGACACAGATGGACACTGATTATTTATGATTTTTATGGTTATTTATTTCTGTGTTAATCATAATTTATCTGTGTCTTTCGGTGTCTTTTTTTGTCTTTCTCTGTGATCTGTGTTCTGATTTATTCCATTCTGCATATCTTCTCAAACCGTTTCCTTCTTAAAAAACGCCCTATATTCAATTCGAGGGATTGAACGAATCTTTTATTGTCCGTCCTCATGATCCTTTTAAATATCGAAGGCATTGAATAAAAATAATTATAAGCATATATAAGCCCTTCTATAAGCCCGTCGGATGTCATTTTAGGGGGCTTATAAACTACATGATTTGCGTCGTATTTGTTCCAATCTGTATGCAGCAGCCTTCCTGCATCTTTTATTTCCTGAAATAACTTTGTGCCGGGCAAAGGCGTAAGTATATAAAAATTGGCGGCATCCAGCTTTACATCTATTGCAAAATCTACAGTATCTTTAAATACATTATCGTCATCCTCGTCGAGTCCGAAGATAAACGACCCGAATATACTGATACCTGCATCGTGTATCTTTTTAAAAGACTCCTTGTATTGACGGACTTTGTTAAACGATTTTCTCATATTTGCAAGATTTTTTTCGGAAATCGATTCTATGCCTATAAATATCCACTGGCACCCGCTTTCTGCAGCAAGGCTTAAAAGTTCCTTATCATTTGCAATAAGGCTGTCCCCCTGACACGACCACTTTTTCCCGAGAGGTATCATCTCCCTGAACAGTTTTTTCGCATATATCTTATTTCCGTATAAATTGTCATCCGCAAAAAATACTATCCTGTCTTTCAGAGATTTTAGTTCCTCTATAACCTCCGGTATTGGACGATACCTGAAACTCTTGCCCCAGAATGTAGTTACGGAACAGTAATGGCAGTCATGAGGGCATCCGCGTGATGCCATAATCAGGCTTGTAGAAAAATATCTATCTCTTTTTAGCAGATCCAGACGAGGACGAGGGAGATTTACAAGTGTGTGGCTGCCGGTTCCTTTGTATATCTTTTTTAATCTGCCCTGTATAAAATCCTCTAAAACCGCCGGCCAGATGTCTTCTGCCTCGCCTAAAACAATAGAATCCGCATAATTCGACGCCTCTTCCGGCAGCATCGAGACATGTATCCCGCCAAGTATTACAGGGACATCCCTTTTTCTAAACTCATCGGATATTTCATAAGCACGGGGGGCAAGCGCTGTCATGGCGGTTATTCCAACAAGGTCGGTTTTAACATTGAAATCTATCTCCTCTATATTGTCATCCAATATATTGACATCGAATCTGTCATCCGTAAGTCCTGCAATGGTAGGAAGGCTCAACTGCGGAATAGGATATTTCCCTTTCTTTTTATTGCTCCCAAGATTTTTCTTGTGCGCCGGATATATTAGCGTGAGTTTATATTTCATAAAATTATAAATAATTTGCCACGGACGGACACGGACGAATTAGCCGTCAGCCGTCAGCCTTCAGCCAAAGCTGATTGCCGAATGCTTATTTTTATCCATATTAAGTCTGTGGCTAATCAGGTTTTTGTTCCTTACTCCCGACTCCTAACTCCCAACTCCCAACTTTGTTTTTCATATACCACTCCCAGCCCTCTTTAACGCCATTTGCCACTGCCCTCGAGGATATGGTTGCAGCAGTTATGGCATCTATTGTGCCGCCGTCTTTTTTAAGTTTAAGTTCTTCTCCCTTTTTATTTTTAAACTGTCCCTTAAATGTATCCTGAGTTATCTTAACGCCGAGTCCCGGTGTCTCGGTCTGGTCAAGTTTTGTAATTGCAATAGAGGAGATAGTATCATCGTCATTTATGCCGATTGTTGTATGAATAGGACCGGCGTAGCCGCGGGGCGATGTTTTAATTACAACACCGATTTGTTTTCCATCTTTATCTGCTCCAACCCACAATTTTTTGCCCTCAACCTCTTTCTCGATGAAATTTACAGCGGATGAAAACGCCTCCTGCCTCTTTTTTATATCCGATACCCTGCTATTTTCATCTATCTTGACTTTTGTAATATTATAGACCGATGACAATGCGCCGGCAGATATAATACACACTATCATAAGAACTATGCCCATTTTAAAAATATCACGCATAGGAAATCAAAGTATCAAAGTGTCAGAGTATCAAAGTGTCAGAGAAGTTTGACACTTTGACTCTTTGACTCTATGACACTATTTTTTAGCCTCCAAATTTTCTCGGTTTAAGATATTTGTCAAGCAAAGGCACGGTCATATTCATTAACAGGATGGCAAACGAAACCCCTTCCGGGTAAGAGCCGTATTGCCTTATCAGCGCCGTAAGAAATCCGCAGCCTGCGCCGAATATAAGCATCCCTTTCTTTGTTATAGGGGATGTTACATAATCGGTAGCCATGAAAAAGGCGCCTAAAAAAAGCCCGCCGTTTAATAAGTGAAATACAGGGTTTGCAGCCATCTTCGGATTAATTAAATAAAAGAACGTGCTGAAAATCGCTGTAGTAAATATAAAGGATACTGGCGTATGCCACGAGATAGTTTTTCTATAGATAAGATAAACCCCGCCTATAAGGAGGGCAACGGCAGATACCTCGCCAATCGAGCCGCCCCTGTTTCCTATAAGCAAATCGAGCCAGTTTATTTCAGTAACGCTTTCTACTGATTTGGTTAAATCGTGCGTAAGCTGGAGCGTCTTGATGGCAGTAAGAGGAGTTGCCGCCGTTACCGCATCCACACCGCCGAATACCGAAGCAGGCTTTGGAAATGTGCTCATCTGAAGGGGCCAGGAGATAAGGAGAAAAACCCTTGCCGCAAGGGCGGGATTGAATACATTGAACCCAAGCCCGCCAAATAGATGCTTAACAAGTATTATTGCTATAAACGAGCCTGATATAGTCCCCCACCATGGAAAACCTGACGGCAGATTCAAACCGAGCAGAAGCCCCGTCAATGCAGCGCTTCCATCGGATACTGTATTCTTTCGCCCTGTCATTTTCTGGTAAGCAAATTCAAAAAGCACTGACGATAATGCAGCTATAAATAGAGTTAAGACGGCTTGCAGTCCAAAAAAATACGCACCGGCAAAGGTAGTGGGAATCAGGGCAATAACAACAGAAAACATCAAACCCCCGACAGACTCCTCTGCCTTTATATGAGGCGCAGGGGTTAAGAGAAACTGTAATTCGGGTCCCTGCTTAAAACCTGCAGGGACAAGTTTTTTATCTTTTTCCATAGAAAACGATTTTGCCACAGACTTTCACAAACTGAACAGAAAGGTAAAGGCACAGGTAAAGGCAAAGATTTTTTCTCTGCCTGCACCTTTATCTCTACCTGCCTTATAAAAGCCTGTGTGAGTCTGTGGCTAACTTATTTTTTTATTCTTTTTCCTTATTTCTGCCTTGAGATATTTTATAAACTGCATTAGAGGTCTCTTTGAAGGGCATACATAGGAGCATGCCCCGCACTCTATGCAATACATTACATCCAGATTATAAGCTTCGTCAATCATACTCCGTTCGGCTTGCAATCCGTAGAGGTTTGGGCTTAAACCCATCGGACAGTTATAAACACACCTCCCGCATCTGATACAGGGCTGATATTCGTCTTCGATTACGGTTGAATCCTTTGAGAATACCAGTATCCCCGAAGTTCCTTTTATTACAGGAACTTTTAACGTATATTGGGTTATACCCATCATAGGCCCGCCCATTATCACCTTCTCGGGATCTTCGGAAAATCCGCCGCAGTTTTGGATTAAAAATTCGAAGGATGTCCCGATTCTCACAAGTAAGTTTTGCGGTTCTTTTATGCAGTCACCCGTTACGGTAACAACCCTTTCGATAAGCGGTATGCCATATCTGACGGCATTATAAACGGCATAAGCCGTTCCAACATTATTTACCACTACTCCCGCTTCTATTGGAAATACGGAGGGAGGTATCTCTTTTTTTAAAATCGTCTTTATAAGTTGTTTCTCCGCCCCCTGAGGGTATTTAACATTTAAGCCTACAACTTCTATTTCGGATTTTTTACCATTTCGCAATCCGCATTCTGCAATCCGCATTTTTTCTATGGCGTCGGGTTTATTTTTTTCGATACCGATGAACCCTTTCCTGGCGGATAGCACATGCATAATGATTTTTAGCCCCTCGATTATCTCCGAAGTCCTTTCCAACATTAGCCTGTGGTCGGAGGTAATATAAGGTTCGCATTCCGCTCCATTAAGTATTACATAATCAATTTTCTTATTACCGGCCGGCGATAGTTTTATGTATGTCGGAAATTGCGCTCCGCCAAGTCCCACTATGCCTGCATCCCTTATAATTCCCCTGATCTTTTCAGGCTCTATGGATAGATAATCTTCATTTTCCTTCAAATCTCCTGTCCATTCATCTTTTCCGTCGGATTCAATTATAATTGATAGGATGTCGCTGCCCAACGGATGAGGGTGCGGCAATATATCGCCCACCTTGCCGGATATGGAAGAATGGACAGTTGAAGTTATAAGGCCTTCCCCTTCTCCTATTTTTTGTCCTCTTTTTACTAAATCGCCAACCTTGACAATAGGCTTGCATATTGTGCCTGCATGCTGACTTAATGGTATCACTACTTTATCGGGTAGAGGAATGTTCTGGATAGGAAGCCCTTTTGTCTTATCCTTTTCTTCTGGGGGGTGAATCCCGCCCCTGAAAGTCATCTTACGAAATGTATCAATCATACAAAGTGTCAGAGAGTCAAAGTGTCAGAGAGTCAAAGTATTATTACAGTATGTCAATGACACTATGACACTTTGATACTATATTCAGGCAGGCATATAAGACGGATCTGCGGCAGAAAACCAAATAACATCGCACATTTCCCCTGCATCTATTTTATCAACGGCTATCGGAATCAATAATAAGCCATTTGCCTTTGTCAATGCCATCATATCTGCCGAGCCATGAAAATCCACCGGCACCGCCCTTATCTCCCCACCGGAGCGGTTTATTGCAGCAGGTATATATTCCTGTCTCTCAGCCCTCTTTCTCTTAAAATCCTTATCAAGTATTGCCTTCCCCTTAAAACTATAATTTGCCGTATCTCCCGACATCTTTTTCAATGCAGGTTTTACGAACAATTCGAATATTATCATTGTAGATACAGGGTTCCCCGGCATTCCGAATATAAGGGTCTTCCCCTTTGTCCCGAACAAGACAGGCTTGCCGGGTTTTATGGCAACCTTTTCAAAAGCAATATCAACATCCGCCTCTTTTAATATGGAAGGGACAAAATCGTAATCGCCCATCGAAACGCCGCCCGATATTAAAAGCATATCGGAATCGAGGCCTTTTTTTATCTTTCCTCTCAAATTCGTCTCTTCATCGACCGATATTCCAAGATATTCCGGATTTGCGCCTGCGCTTTGGCATTGGGCAAAGAGCGAATAACTGTTGCTGTTCCTTATCTGCCCGAAAGATGGAAATCTATCGGGCTCGACAAGCTCCGTTCCCGTTGCCAATATGGAGACCTTCGGACGGCTTAAAACCTTTACCTTATGATAGCCGGTAGTGGCGAGCATCGAGATTTCCTGACATCTCAACTTTACCCCTCTTGAAAGAATCTTTTCGCCCTTCTTAACATCCTCGCCTCTTATTGATATGTTGTCGCCCTTTTTAACTTTATAAAGTATCTTTACCTTACCGTTACCGCAGTCTTCGGTATTTTCCACCATAACCACTGCATCGGCGCCTTCTGACACAGGCGCGCCTGTCATAATCTTTGAAGCGGTCCCCTTTGCCACCTTTTTTGTGGGAAAATATCCGGCAGGTATCTCCTCTATAACCTCAAGCCCGGCAGGCAGGCTAATGAGGTCTTCGGATATAACTGCATAGCCGTCCATCGAGGATTTATTAAAGGGGGGTATGTCTATATCCGAAAAAATATCTTCAGCCAATATTCTTTCATTGGCGCTGTCGAGCCCTACACTGTCGGTTCTCTCTATAACATCGGCCTTTTCGATTACAATCTGCAATGCCATGTCAACGGTTATCATAAATTATTTAGTTCACACTGAAAAATGACCTTTTTTAGATATAGCATTTGTCTGCCGGTCAAGTCAAGCTTTCGGGCATCAAAACTTCAATTTCTTTGACTTATATAAAAGCATATATGCTACAATATCCTAACCCGAACAAATCGGAAAAGATTATAATAGCGAAGAAACTTTCCTCGAACGACTTTTTCCGGTGGATTATAAAACTTTTCCTTACACCGCAATTTTCTTTTGTTCCGCAACATTCTAAAAATAGAGCAAAAGAAAATTTAACGGAAGCGAGAGGAAAGTTTCTTCGCTTGTAAAATTTTCTTGCCATTTTGCGCAAAATTTTATTCATAAGTTAATAATGCTTCATAAACTTCGTAAGAAATGCATCATTGTCGGCGCAGGGTTCGGCGGTCTTAATACTGCCCTGCATCTTAAAAACGCAGACTATGATGTTGTGGTGATTGACCGCACCAACCACCATCTGTTCCAGCCGCTTTTATACCAGGTTGCCACTGCAGCCCTGTCGCCCGAGGACATCGCTTCCCCTATCCGTAAGGTGCTGCGCAATCATGAGAACTGTCTCGTGCTGATGAGCGAGGTAACGCGCATAGATAAGGAAAATCGGGTCGTTCATCTGCACAACCATACCCCCATCCAGTATGATGTGCTGGTGCTTGCTCCCGGGTCGCGCCACTCGTACTTCGGCCATGCCGAATGGGAAAAGCTTGCCCCGGGGCTGAAAACGCTAAACGATGCGCTGACGCTGCGAGAGAATATCCTTATAAGTTTTGAGCATGCCGAACTATGCAACAGCCACACGGCAGCACAGACATTTATGAACTTCGTCATCATCGGAGGGGGACCAACCGGCGTAGAAATGGCGGGGGCAATCGCCGAAATCGCCGGCCAAACCATGCTGAAAAATTTTAAAAGAATAGACCCGCGCAGCACAAAAGTTTATCTCGTCGAGGCGGCTCCCAAGCTTCTTCCTGCTATGTCCGAGAAACTTAGCCGCCGCGCACAAGCAGACCTTGAAGGACTTGGAGTGCAGTGCATAATCGGCAAACCCGTGGCCAATATAACCGCCGAGGGGGTGCAGGTCGGAGATCAGTTCATCCGTTCGCACAATATTATTTGGGCTGCCGGGAACGAAGCTGCGCCGATGCTAAAAACATTGGAGTGCGCCATTGACCGCTCCGGACGAGTAATTGTCGAGCCGGATCTTACGGTGCCCGGACACCCCGAGATTTTCGTAATCGGCGATGCGGCACACTACAAAACAGCGTCGGGACAGCCGCTGCCCGGAGTGGCGCCTGTGGCAATCCAGGAAGCGCTGTATGTCTCCAAAATCATCAGAGGAAACAAGGTCGGCAGCAAAAACATGCCGTTCCAATACCGCGATAAGGGGACAATGTCCACCATAGGCAAAAGCAGGGCTGTGGCACAACTCTTCGGTATAGAGTTCGGCGGCTTTTTGGCGTGGCTAAGCTGGTCGCTGATACATCTCATGTATCTGACACTATATAGGAACCGGTTAAGGGTGCTTATTGAATGGGTATATGGATACTTCACCGGCCAGCGCGGGGCGAGGCTCATAAGCAAACCGTAACGAGAAGAAAATACCGCTCTTTCCATTCATAAGAGATAAAAATAAGTTTGCAAGAGCAGTCAATTTATTTTTATTCAGCAGTATATCCTGCCTCGGCTACCGCCTCTTTCATCTGGGAGACGGCAACAAGGTCATCTTCATAATTTATCTCCGCACTCCCTTCCTCGAGGCTGACCTTTACATCCTTCACCCCTTTAAGCCCCTTTAATGCCTTTGTAACGCTCATAACACAATGCTGACAGGACATGCCCTTTATTTTTAAAACTGTATCTGCCATAAACTTCTCCTTTCACGAAAATTATATAACTTCCGATTGAATAGCTCAAGGAGATTATATTAAAATAGACTTATGGACATAGACCGCACAAAAAGACTCGATGCCTTAAAGAAAAAAATCAGCGGATTCGGCAAAGAGAATCTGCAGGACATACTCTTTTTTTTAGGCGCAGGTCTCGAAGAGATATTCGGCTATAAGAGATGCAGGATATATCTGGAGGATCTTACAGAGGGGTTTTTGATTTGCGTCCATGCGAGGGGCGAGATGAAGTCCGAGCTTCATGGGACATCCATATTCATTTCTCCGCATGCCTCGGTGGTTGCAAGGGCATTTGTTGACAGGATGTCTTATTCGACATGGAAAAACCCGGAGGTCAGGGAGATGTTCAATAAGGAGCTGGCATCCAAATTTAATATAAAGGAAATGGCGGCAATCCCAATAATTCACGAAGGTAAATCCATAGGAGTCCTGACATTAGACAGCGGCATAGAAGAGGAGATAGCGGACAGGACAACGCTCAAAGCTGTCGAGGATTTCGTTTCCGATATATCCCCAAATCTTGACAGGGCAAAGAGGTTTCATCAGCACCTCAAGTTTTCGAAGAAGATGGACGAGGCAAAGATAGGAGAGGCTGCTTCGCAGATGATGAGGTCTGCAGTAAAGATAGTGGATAAGCTTACCCTTGCGTCCGTCCTGATACCGAACGAGGCAAAGAGCGGAGACAACGGCGATTATATGAAGATACTTGCCACATATTCGAGAGATATTGCAGATAAGGATATTTATGAAGATAAACACAGGGTAGATATAATAAAGGGCGAAAGCCTTATAGAAAGGATTGTAGAGGATGGCCACGAGAGGGGTATAATCTACAAATACGACACGGTTAAACCGCTTTATATTCCCGATGTTAAGACAGAAAGATTCAAAAGAAAGCCGATAGCGGAAAAAATAGGCCTTACTTCTCTATACATGGTGCCGAGATTCGACCCTGCAACAAAAAAGATAATCTGTGTCGTGAATTATTACACGAGAGAAAAATATAAATTTACGAATTTTGAGGAGGAGCTTCTTTGCAGCCACGCCGAAATGGTTGAAAAGGTAATAAAGGATGTGGGAAAGGAGCATATAGAAATAGAGGTGTTAAGCGAGATAGCCGAACTGCTGTCCGAAAGGTCCGAAGATTTAAGCGCCTTTGCAACAAAGGCGCTTTCAAAGGCGAATGAGTTGATAGATGCGGATACAGGCTCTATTGCGATAGTGAAAAATATCGGCGGCATTAAATGGCTTTTAGTGGAAAACGAAGACGGGACGCTGATTGGCGCAAAATCGAGGGCATGGAGAAAGAAGACCATACCTCCGCTTAAAGTAGGGGGAGAGAATCTGGATAAGCCGGAGAGGTCGCTTACAGGATATGTGGCATATACGAAGACGCCCTATCTATGCAGCAATGTCCAATCGGAGCTTAAAGACAGGGGATTCTACAGGGAGGTATCCGAGGATGTCAAATCGGAATTAGCCGTTCCTATCCTTTATGACGAGGAGGTTATCGGTATTATAAATCTCGATAGTTTTAAGAAGGGGTTCTTTACAGAGGAATATAAAAGGATACTTGCCATTATAGCGAGGCTGGTCAGCGGTCATATACACGATTTGCTTAAAATTCAGGAACTGCAAGAGGAGGTCCTGCAGTTGAAAAAAGATATAGGTTACAGAGCGCCCAATGTTTCGTACAGCCTCGGAAACATCATCGGGAAAAGCGAGAAGATAAGAGATGTAATCGCCGTAGTCAATACAATCGTTGCCCATGTATTTAATCGTATTATCTCATGGAGAGAGAAGGCTGGAGCAGAGGAGAGGATAGGGCTTTCATCACTCCTCATAACAGGGGAGACAGGGTCGGGGAAGGAATTGCTTTTTAACAATATTTATTCGAAGCTGAATGAAATGTATAAGAAGGGGGTAAGAGACAGCGACCTTCCCCTGAAAAAGACGAATATAGCGGCATACAGCGGAGAACTCACATACAGCGAGCTTTTCGGGCATAAGAAGGGTTCCTTTACCGGAGCGGATTCGGACAGAAAGGGCATATTGGAGGAGGCGGACGGAGGCATTGTCTTCCTCGACGAAATAGGCGATGCAGACCCTAAAACGCAGGTTCAGCTTTTAAGATTCCTCGATAACGGAGGATTCTACCGTCTCGGCGAAAACAGGATTAGATATTCCCGTGTATTCCTTGTTGCTGCGACAAATAAGGATTTAGGAGAAGAGATAAAAAAGGGGAAATTCAGAAAAGACCTTTACTACAGATTAAACGAGTTGTCTGTCGTTATTCCTCCGTTAAGGGAGCGGAGAGAGGATATACCGGACCTCTCGGCCCATTTCTTGAGCGAGATTAATTCTGTTTACGGGAGAGGCGGAGAGCCTCCGGCATTTACCAAAGAGGTAATGAATTTTCTAATAAGGCGTGATTTTAAAGGAAATGTAAGGGAATTGAGAAGCATACTGCTAAGGTCATATTTTTTTAAAAAGGGGGCGGAGATTGATATAGATGACTTGATAACTGCGATACGGCTCGAGCCCCAAACGTCTCTATCTTTCGGGAACGGCCCGGAGCCTTTTCCAGGCGGAGCAAGAGACAATGAAGATGCCGCATCGGCAATATACAGAAAGATAGTTCTGGGCGATGGAGACTTTTGGAACAGCATTTACAAACCGTTCAGGAAAAGGGAAATCTCAAAGGATGCGGTGAAACTCGTTCTGGAGAAGGCGAGGCAGGACGGCTGCGATTCTCTGCCAAAACTTGCGGTAAAACTTAAGGCATGCCAAAAAGATTTCGGCAAATCGGCTTTTGAAAAAAAGAGATTTATATCTTTCAGAAATTTTCTATATAAAACGGTAAAAATCACTAAATAATTCACACTGAAAAATGACCTTTTTTTCACTTCCGTTATTTTTTCCCCGCACATAAGTTATGTGCGGGGTCGTTC
>CAYMMR010000040.1:0-12124 GCA_964391545.1 uncultured Nitrospinota bacterium
CAATCTCTCCATTATTTGCCGGGTAGGTTTCGAAATTTGTAGTTATATTTATACAGGGATTGAACTCTTTGCTGTTTTTTAGGAGTGTTATGGTCTCGATTACAAGCTCTTTTATGCTGCATTTTTGAATGTTTTTCTTGTGCGGGGAAGCGTAAATTAGAAACTCTGTTATTATGGAATTCAATCTCTCGGTTTCTCTTAATATAATATCCATAAGTTTCTTGTTTGTATCGCTTAAAGAGAGGTCATCTTTCAATACCTCTATCGAACCGCTTATCGAGGCAAGGGGGTTTCTTATCTCGTGGGCGATTCCTGCCGCTATTCTTCCTATGGCAGCTAATTTTTCGTTCTTGAGGACCTTATCCTCCATCTCCTTTATATTGGTAAGATCCTGAAATACGACTACCGTTCCTCTCACGGCATTCTTATCATCCTTCAAGAGAGATATGTTCATGCCAAGATGCAGTCTTTGCCCATCCTTTCTTTTAAATATTCCTTCATTATAAACAGGGTTTCCAATGGAATGCAGATTAAAAAAAGTTTCATAAGCCCTTCCTCTGACATCTTCAAAGCCGTAACCCGTTATTCCTTCTCCTGCCTGATTCAGCGAGACTATTCTTCCGTTTAAATCGGCGGTTATCAGACCGCTCCCCATATTCTTTACCACGCTTTCATGGAAGGTCTTGAGTTGGACAAAGTCTTCGCTTTTTTCCTCCAGATCTTCTCCTGCCTTTTTAAGTTTTTCCGACAGGTATCCGCTTAGGAAGGCAACCAAATAAAATGCCGATATGTTCAAAAATAAGGTATAGATGACGGCTTCGCTAAGCGGCGATATGTTTGCGCCTGTTCCGTAGAATGTTAAAGGATGCAATATATCGTAGAACTCCAGATTTACCAAAGAGCCGTATAATATGCTTGCTGCAGAGGCTGTAATATAACTCCCTTTTCTATACAGCAGTATACTGGCTGCTATAATAGATAATATGTATAAAAATGGAAATGGGCTTTCGATTCCGCCGCTTATATATATGACGCCGCTTTCTACGAGCAGGTCGCCTATAAGCTGGAGGTAGCATAAAAATTTCAGGTTTTTTATAAATAGAAAGAGAAGAGAATATACTATGGTTAGAAGATAGGTGGCGGCAATAAGAATTGTGACGGGTATAATTAAGGGTAATTGTCCCGACTTTATTTGAAATATTATTATGGTACCGAGGAATATCGAGATGATTAGCGCCCTGAGAACCATCAGGGATTTAATCTTAAAGAGGAGTTCCTTGTGCATAAAAAAAGGTTAAAAGGTCAAGAGGTTAAAAGGCTAAAAGGTTTTCTATCTTGCCTCTTTGCCTTTTCACCTTTTAATCTTTTTGCCTTCAGTCTCCGCCTGCAAGGGATGCCAGCTTGAATATAGGGAGGTACATGGCAACAACGATAAATCCGACGACTACTCCGAGGAATGCCATGAGGGCCGGTTCCATAAGGGATGTGAGTCCTTCCACTGCCGTATCCACCTCTTCATCGTAAAAATCCGCAATCTTGTTCAGCATGGAATCCAACGCGCCTGCCGCTTCGCCTACCCCTATCATCTGAACTACCATTGCCGGAAAGATTTTCCTTTTTTCCAGAGGCTCGGCGATGGTTTTGCCCTGTTTTATCTCGTCAATAATCGAGAGCACCGCTCCTTCTACGACCTTATTGCCGGCAGTCCTTGCCGTAATCTCCAATCCCTGTATAATCGGCACGCCGCTGGCGAGGAGCGTTCCCATTGTCCTCGTAAATTTGGCAACGGAAACCTTTTGAATAAGAGGTCCGAAGACGGGGACCTTCAGCATAAAACTGTCAACCATCAGCTTGCCCTTTTCAGTGGCATAAAATTTCTTGAAGGCGAATCCGGTCCCAATTGCAATCGGTATTACAAAGACGATATATTTTTTTGTGTAAGAGCTGGCAGACATGACTATCTGTGTCGGAAGCGGGAGGGCGGCGCCTGCGCCTTCAAACATGCTGGCAAAGGATGGGATAACAAATATCATAAGAAATATTATCACGATTACTGCAATCGATACTATAGCGGCCGGATATACCATTGCAGATTTAACCTTTCCTTTAAGCGCCAGAGCCTTTTCGATATAAGCTGCAAGCCTTTTGAGTATTGTATCGAGGATGCCCCCGATTTCACCTGCTTCCACCATATTGGAGTATAAGCTGTCGAATACCTTCGGATGTTTTCTCAAGGCATCGGCAAAGGTATCTCCCTTTTCCACCCTGTTTTTTATATCGGCTATTGCCGCAGCGAATTTCTTATTTTCTGCCTGTGTAGCAAGGATGCTGAGGCATTGAACGAGGGGAAGCCCTGCCTCGATCATCGTTGCAAATTGCCGGGTAAATATAACCACATCCTTCTCTGTAGGGTTTCCCCCGCCGAAACTTAATTCTTTCGGTTTTTTCTTTATCGAGACAAAGGGGATTTTCTGCTTGCGAAGCGCGGCTATTGCGGCATCCTGGGTCTCTGCCTCTATCTCCCTTGTCGCTTCTCCTGTCTTGGTTTTTGTTTTATATATAAATATGGGCATATAATTTTGGTGTCATAGTATCAAAGCATCAAAGAGTCAAAGATTTAATTAAATTAGATTCCTCACTTCATTCGGAATGACACTTCTGCCAACCTGTCATTCCGAGGGAGCGAAGCGACCGAGGAATCTCAACATTGAAATTCCTGTACATTCAATTAAACCTTGATACTCTGACACTCTGACTCTTTGATGCTATCTATTCTCCTCTTCTTCCGCTGTTTTAACCGAAAGGGCGTCCATTGTCTTTCTGGCCTTTTCAAACTGGATAGCCACCTTTGCCAGTTTATCAGTTGTTGTTTTTAGTCTGTCTACAAGGGCATTGACTAAGAGTTTTAACTCTGAAGGAGTTTTATCGAGCAGTTCTTCAAAATAGTTTTTATCTATTACCCCTACATTTACATCCCCGATGGCGATGACGCTGGCTGTCCTCGGGGATTTGCCGAATAACCCCATTTCTCCAAAAACATCGCCTTCTTTAAGCGTTCCAATTACAACATTCTTTTCGCCGATTTTCTTTAAAACCCTGACCTGACCCGATAGAATCAGATAAGCCTTTGTGCTTACAATACCCTCGGTAACTATCGCCTGTCCATCGGCAAATCTCTCTACGATAGGAGTCTTAATCATACCCCCCCCAAAATAAGTTACAAGTTGCAAGTTGCAAGATTCAAGTTTTTAACTTGCATCTTGCATCTTGAATCTTGCATCTTTTTTATACCTTCCCCGCCTCTCTAAGAGTTTCTTTGAATACTTTATAAAATGCCTCGTTATCCGATACGGATTTCTTTATTATATTTTTCAAATTCTGCATATCTTTTATATTTATAACCAGATTGGCGCTCTTTACAAAAGCCGTCATATTGTCGAAGGTTCTAAAATTTTTTCCAAGCAATGCAAAAAATATCTTTCTTCTTGTCGGCATCGCCATAGGCTGTATGTATTTTAAAACAGCGTTATTTTCAATTGTGCCCTTATCGAATTCTTCATCCAATATTATAACATCATATAGGGTAAACCTCATCCTGTTTATTGCATCTTCGGAAGAAGAGGCAATACTTACCCTGTAATCCAATTCACTTAAAGCCGATTTAATAATATCCTTATTTTTGTTGTCGCAGACAATGGCTGTTTTTTGTCCGCCTTCGGAAAAATCGAGACCTGCCTCGTCTTCCGGGGGTTGAAATTGAGTTATCGGATGCGAAACCGCTGCAGCTACCTCCGGTAAATTCGCAGATGGGGCAGCCCCTTGTTCTATTGTTATTTTGTTTTTGCATTGCGGGCATATAACATTGAACGACTTGCCCTGGGGCACCTTTTCATCGGGTAGATTTATCTTTTTACCGCATGAATTACAGCTTATTTCCATAAAATTCTCCTCTGAATTTAACCACGAATTTCACGAATATAATACACAAGAAGTTAAAAACAAGATTTTTTCTTTATTTTTGTATCTATTCGTGCCATTCGTATATTCGTGTGATTCGTGTTCCAGTGTTTTATTTCTTCTTCCCCTTGAATTTGGCAAACTCGCTCTCCTTCTCATATTCTTCGTCCAAAGACAAGCCTTCGATAGGGGTGGTTTTTTCTCCCCTTGCTGCCTTTATCTGGTCTATGCCTCTGCCTACAATAGCCTTTCTCGAAGCATAAGCCATAGCAGTCTCTTCGGTAATCAGACCGCTTTTATAATGTTCTAATATGCACTTATCGAAGGTCATCATCCCGAAGGCTTCGCTTGCCTCTATAATCTCGTAATATGTCTTGCCCTCTGATTCGCCGTTAAGTATCGTATCTTTTATTCTCAGATTCGACCCCATTATCTCAAATGCCGCCACCCTCCCTCCGCCAACCTTTGGAAGCAGCCTCTGGCATACTATCCATCTCACTGTATCTGCCAGTCTTATTCTTATCTGTTTTTCCTCATCCTTATCGAACATGCCTATAATTCTGTTGATGGTTTGTCCTGCATCCACCGTATGGAGCGTGCTCATGACGAGGTGTCCGGTCTCTGCTGCGGACAATCCTATTTCTACCGTTTCCCTGTCCCTCATCTCGCCGACGAGTATCACCTTCGGCGCCTGTCTTAATGCCGCCCTCAGTCCTGTAGCAAAGGCATCGAAATCATTGCCGAGCTCTCTCTGATTGAATGTAGCTTTTTTATGAGGATGGACGAATTCCACAGGGTCTTCCAATGTTACCACATGAATGGATTTTGAATTGTTTACCTTATCGAGCAGGGCTGCGAGAGATGTGGATTTGCCGCTCCCTGTAGCGCCTGTTACCAAGATAATGCCGTTCTTCTCCTCTGACATCTTATGAAATGCAGGGGGGAGCTTCAAATCCTCTATAGTTGGTATACGTGTCTCCAGTTTTCTCATTACAATGGAATAATAACCCCTCTGCGAAAATATATTGACCCTGAATCTTGCCTTGCCTGTCAGATAGTAAGAAGAGTCGCATGAGCCTTCTCTTATAAGCGTCTCGGAGAGCCTCCTATCCTGATTTATGAGATTTAATGCGAAAATTTCCGTTTGAAATGGCGTGAGTTTTTCTAAAGGAGGTTGAATCGGAACCGCGGTTAGTTGTCCCGATGATTCCACCTGAAAGGGTTTATCCACAGTAATGTTCAAGTCGGAGACATTCCCGTATGTCTCGAGCATTGTGGTCAATATATAATCTATCTCAGGCTTCCGCATAAAAAAACCTCCTTTTTGGACACATATTAACACAGAAACTGCAGGATTAAATCTGTGTCTATCTGTGAAAATCTGTGTCCTATTTATTGTTCTTAAAAGTCCTCCGGCGGTTTTTTCAGGAACTGGACGAATCTTCCCTTCTCGATACATTTATCATAGGCATCTTCGGCGCCTACCCATCCTTTTTGCAATAAATCCAGTATTGCATCATCGAGCGACTGCATCCCGTATTTCTTGCCTGTCTGGATAGCCGACGGTATCTGAAATGTTTTCTCTTCTCTTATCAGGTTTCCTACGGCAGGGGTAACCACCAATATTTCCAATGCCGCACACCTGCCTTTTTTATCAACCCGCTTAAACAAGTTTTGTGCAACAACCCCTTTTAGCGATTCCGAGAGGGTGGTTCTTATCTGTGCCTGCTGGCTCGAAGGGAAGACATCTATAACCCTGTCTACTGTTTTTGCAGCGCTCTGCGTATGGAGCGTGCCAAAGACCAGATGACCCGTTGATGCTGCCGTAAGCGCCAATTCTATAGTCTCTAAATCCCTCATTTCGCCTACCAGTATTATATCGGGGTCCTCTCTCAAAGCGCCCCTTAATGCAGACGCAAAAGATTTTGTATGCAAGCCTATTTCTCTATGGTTTATAATACAACCCTGGCTTTTATGGACAAATTCTATCGGGTCTTCGACAGTAATTATGTGGTCTTTTCTATTCTTATTTGCAAAGTCCATCATTGCAGCCAGTGTCGTGGATTTACCGCTGCCTGTTGGTCCTGTAACCAATACCAGTCCCTTATGGAGCATAGCAAATTTCTTCACGACAGGCGGGAGTCCCAACTGTTCGGCTGTGAGAACCTCGCTGGGTATCTGCCTGAAGACTGCGGCAACGCCATATTTCTGATTAAAGAAGTTTGCCCTGTATCTTGCCAGCCCTGCTATCTCATAACCAAAATCTATATCCCCGGTCTCTTCGAATTTTTTCACTTTTTCTTCAGGTGCGATTTCATAGAGCATTGCTTTCAGCTCATCATTATCGAGGGTCTTATACTTTACACGCTCCATTTCGCCGTGAATCCTTAATATCGGCTGTTGTCCCGATACCATGTGAAGGTCGGAAGCCCCCTGTTCGGCCATGAGCTTGAAAAATGCGTCAATCTTTGCCATGCTGTCCTCCCAGTTCTTTCATCAATGTTTTTCTTACAATCTCTACAGGCATTTCATATCCCGTCCATATTTTAAAAGAGAGGCTCCCCTGATATATAAGCATGCCGAGCCCGTTTAAAATTTTTGCCCCCTTTTTTAAAGCCTCTCTAA
Source organism: uncultured Nitrospinota bacterium (assembly GCA_964391545.1). Taxonomy (GTDB): domain Bacteria; phylum Nitrospinota; class Nitrospinia; order UBA9942; family UBA9942; genus JACQEW01. The sequence continues at coordinate 6,583 of CAYMMR010000040.1, forward strand.
GAAGCCCGGTTTCAATAGGACGGTATACTATATCGCAAATTAGATGTCTGTCGGAAATATAATCATACGGAAACAATGGGGCATCGCTCTCTTTCATGCCGACAGATGTAGTATTGACAATTATATCCGCTTTTCTGAAATATTCAACCAACAAACTATCGTTTAACGCTATCGCCTTAATGACCCTTGACCCTTGACCCTTGACCCTTGATTTTATATATTCCGCCAGTTTTTCTCCCTTTCCTAAAGTCCTATTGGCTATAATTATTTCCTTTGCCCCTTCCAACGTTGTTTGGACGGCAACAGCCCTTGCAGCTCCTCCTGCGCCGAACAAAATTACCGTTTTATCTTTTACATCTTCCCGGGCATCTATTTTAAGCGATTGCAGGAATCCAATACCGTCCGTATTATATCCCTTAAGTCCATCTCCTTCAAGGTTAATAGTATTGACTGCGCCTATTAACCCGGCATTTTCATCCATGCCGTCCAAATAGGGGATTACCGACTCTTTATAAGGTATAGTAACATTTATGCCTTTTATACCTAATCCCTTTAACCCTCCGACTGCAAGAGATATAGCCTCTTTTCTAACCTCAAAAGGCAGATATATATAATCGAGACCGAGGTGTTTTATCGCCGTATTATGCATTAATGGCGAAAGGCTGTGTCCAATAGGATAACCTATTATTCCGAGAATGTTCATAGTAATGAGCAACGAGCAATGAGTGATGAGCAATGAGTTTTTTTACTCGTTGCTCGTTGCTCATTGCTCATTGCTTCTATTGTCCCTATCAAGAGCCTGCTGAACTTACTTATATTCTTCTCCGACTCTTTCAGGACATCGTTATGGCTTACGGTTTTGCCTGCCTTGTTTGCAATAAGGGATACTCCCAATACCTTTATATTAAGCGCCCTTGCCATGATTACCTCCGGGACAGTAGACATACATACTGCATCTGCGCTAAGCCGTCTCAGCATCTCTATCTCTGCCGGTGTCTCGTATATGGGGCCCGGTATTGCAGCAAGAATCCCTTTTTTCAGTTTTATTTTTGACTTCAGGGCAAATTTTTCTGAAATGGCAATATATCCGTTATCATAAGCGCCAGCCATGTTTACAAAGGGCTCAATATTATCGGTAATTCCGAACATGGGATTTGCACCCATCAGGTTTATATGGTCTTTTATGAGCATAATATCTCCCGGCGAGAAATCGGGGTTTATGCCGCCTGCCGCATTGGTTACAATCAGCGATTTTATTCCGAGACGATGAAAGACCATTACGGGGAAGGCAATATCGGTCATCGAGTGCCCTTCATAATAATGGAATCTGCCCTGCATGGCCGCTATGGGAACGCCTTTTAATTTGCCTATAACAAGCCTTCCGGTATGCCCTTTTACAGTTGTTTTTAAGAAATAGGGTATCCTGTCATAAGATATGGATTTTTGGTTTTCTATATTCCCTGCAAAATCTCCAAGACCCGATCCCAGTATCACGCATAAATACGGCCTTAAAGATACCCTCTTCTTTATAAAATCGGCAGTTATCTTTGCCCTACCGGAAAATCCCAGCCGTTTTTTAGCCATTATCTCTCGTCAGCAAATAGTTTCGCAGGACATTGCTCCGTGTGGATGGGAGAGATAGCCTTACCCCGTTAAAGACAGCCTCTGTCCCTTTAACATTTCCTGTTGTCAGGGAGAATTTTTCCAGAGCCTTTACAAAAATTTTTCCTCCAGGCTCCAGAGTTGCCTCTTTGATTTCGGAATCATCTATTACTACCTGCAGCCATACGGTTTCTGTAGCAGTTATGGTTAGAGTTATATGTTTTTGTATGGTTTGCACGGGAGGTTTCCCCGAAACAATCTCAGGGGTTAAAACCCCTATCTCTTTAACGGCATTTTCCTCTCTCTGCTTAAAACCCTCAATAAATACATTTGAGGGCAGGCCTGCAGGGACAGGTTTTTTTATATTATAAGATTCTTGTATTTCGCCGCCAGGAATAGACTGAATAGGAGGGGTGATATCGGATTCGGAATGAGGGGAAATCATGGAATTTTCAGGCGGAGAATATTCTAAGTCTGACTGGGCAGGTTTTTGTTCTTCTATCAGGCTGTTTTTCCGGGAAGGGACTATTGTGCTTGTATCAGGTTCAAGCTTTTTCTTTACAGCAGCAGAGGTATCGGTTCCGCGATTAAAATTCGAGGGAACGGGTTTTGAGTAAATATAGTAAACAAAACCCACGATAATAATTAACATTAACGCCGCCGCGGCTATAAAGGGATTTAATTTTGAGGTTTGAATCGCTGCAGCGCTGGCAGCAGGGGGTAATGGAGTTTCCGTCTTTATTTTTATGTTTTCATATATAGAGATGATTTCATTAGGATCGAGCCCCACACACTTTGAGTATGCCCTTAAAAAGCCTTTTACGAATACATCGGGAAGGCTTCCGTAATTGTTATCTTCTATTGCATTTAAAAATCTTGTGCTGATGCGGGTAATATGAGCTATTTCCTCTATCGTTACCCCTCTCAACTCCCTTTCTCTTTTCAGATGTTCGCCGAGAGATTCCATAATTACATAGTTAAGAATTAAGAGTTAAGAATTTTAGTAATATTTCTTTAATTCTTCATTCTTAATTCTTCACTCTTAATTTCCTTTATCCTTTTCCCTATCTCCTGCAGTAACAGCCTTTTTGCATCCGCAATCGTTCCATTTATTCTGCATCCTGCCGCCTTTGCGTGTCCCCCGCCTTTAAAAACACCTGCAATATCGTTTACATCTATTTTATCCTTTGACCGTAAAGATACCCTTATCTTCCCATTTTCGGATTCCTGCAATAATACTGCAACCTCTACCCCTTCGATTGACAGGGGGTAATTAACGAAGCCATCCGTATCCATTTTTGACCCTTCTTTGCTTTTTATATAGCCGACGTCAAAATGCGTAAAGGCTATCCTGCCGTCCATAGCCAGTTCTAAAGAATTTAACAATACACCGAGTCCCCTTATTGTCTCCAGAGAGTTTGTATGGTGCAGCCATTCTGCGATAAAAGAGGTTCTTGCCCCTGCCTCTAATAATTTTGCGGCAGCCATAAAGGTTTTTGGAGTGGTGCTGGAGAACCTGAATCTTCCGGTGTCTATAACCATGCCTGTATATATATCTTCTGCAACATCTTTATCGAGAGGTATGCCGCAGGAAATAATCAAATCGCATATAATCTCTGTGGATGAAGCTGCATTAAAATCTATATAATTAATATTTCCAAAGGAAGAGTTGCTCTCGTGATGGTCAATATTGATAATCATTATATCCTTAGGAAACAGGCGGTTTACCTTTTCCAATCGTTCCAAATTCGGAGCATCGATAACAATCAGATTTTTCGGCTCGAACGGCAGCTTGAGTTCCTCCGAATATTTCAGTATTCTTTCAAATCCCGAGAGGTATTTGAATTTTTCGGAAGGGGCGCTGTCAATAACGATAGAATTTCTTTTAGACAGTTTATCGAGAAGCCACCCCATCGCCAGAATTCCGCCTATGGAATCGCCGTCAGGATTTATATGGGATGATATAAGAAAATTATCGTTTTCTATGATAATCTTTTTTAAATTTTCGATAGACATAATGATATTTACTATTTCGGATTTTAAAAACCTAAGTCTTAAACTCAAATCATAAATCCCTATTGGAATTATATATCAAAATTGTTTTTAGTCAAAATATTTTTGCGGAGCGGGCATATGCTTTTGGAAACTTAAAAACTTGACATGGTTATAAAAAATATAGTAAAAGAAGAAAAAGACCATTGGAGGCCGATAAGCGATGGATCAAAAAAATCTCGATTATTTTAAAGAGGAACTGTTGAAGCAGAAACAGGAAATTCTTTCGGACGCTGCCAGGACTATGAATGAAAGGCTGGTAGTGGCAGGAGAAGAGTTGTCCGACAGTGTTGACAGGTCTTCGATGGAGACCGATAGGAATTTCACTTTAAGGCTGAGGGACAGGGAGAGAAAGCTGCTGAAAAAAATAGATGAAGCGCTCAAGAGAATCGAGGATAAGACATTTGGCGTCTGCGAGGAGTGCGGCGGGGAGATAAGCATAAACAGATTAAAGGTTCGTCCTGTGGCTACCCTTTGTATTAGCTGTAAAGAGGAACAGGAAAAAAATGAAAAAAAACTGATGAGTTAAATCTTAATCGCCCCTTCCAGCCAATTATCTTCAAATCTTTTACAATTAAACCCAGATTATGCACGAACGATTTATATAAGACCTTATGTCCCTGTAGCGACTGTCAAATTTTCACTTTTCCATGGATGGTAAAAAGTGAAAATTTCCACAGTTCAGACAGCCATGGACGGCTGTCTGAACGGCAAGCGGAAGGGACATAAGGTCTTTCACGCATTTTTTGGGTTAAACTTATCTGTCTAAACCGCACTCATTAATAAAGCCTTTTCCTTAATTTTAAAGTTGACAAAACTCCAAATATATCTGAAAATTAAAAACAAAATAAAAAAATTAATGGTTTTATAATTTCCTTAATTCATCGGGAGGTTGCTCATGTTCGTAATAATCGGTATTGCCGTTGTTTTAGGCTCTGTAATCGGCGGTTTTGTGCTTGAAGGCGGACCTATAATGGCGCTGATGCAGTGGGTTGAGTTTTTAATAATCGGAGGGACTGCAGCAGGCGCCCTTTTAATCGGAAATCCGCCTGCCACCTTAAAAAAGATAGTCGCAAGTCTTTTTAAAACAATGTCAGGCATCAAAATAAACGAAAGGACATATATTGACTTGCTCAGGCTATTTTTCGACCTTACAACTGTATATAAAAAGGACGGTGTTCTTGCATTGGAGAGCCATATCGAGAATCCGAGAAACAGCGCCATATTTAAAAAATATCCCTCTTTCCTATCGAATGCCCATGCCGTTGAGCTATTGTGCGATTCTTTAAGAATTGTCGTGCTTGGGGGGGTTCCGCCCCATGAACTCGAGACTATGATTGAGAGTTCCCTTGAAACGCATCATGAGGAAACGAGCCGTATTCCATCGGCGCTTTCAAAGATAGGAGACTCCTTGCCGGGAATCGGCATCGTTGCTGCGGTTCTTGGAATTGTCATTACTATGCAGGCTATTGGAGGTCCTCCCGAGGAAATCGGACATAAGGTTGGGGCGGCTCTGGTAGGGACATTTTTAGGTATCCTCCTTTGTTATGGTTTTATTTCGCCCCTTACTTCGAATATCGAAATCCTTTCCGATCATGAATCAAGGTATCTGCACTGCATAAAAGCAGGGGTGATAGCGATTGCCAAAAATTTTTCGCCGATGGTTGTAGTGGAGGTTGCAAGAAAACAGATTTATTCGGACGACCGTCCATCCTTTGGAAAGCTCGATAAAATATTAAGGGCAAAATAAACAAAAAAACCTGATTAATAGAACGCAGATGACACGGATTTAGCAGATTTGCACAGATTTTTAAAGAATTTAAAAATTATTTTGTTTTTTATCGGCGAAAATCCGTATCATCCGTGTCATCCGTGTTCTATTGAAATT
>CAYMMR010000040.1:12134-13074 GCA_964391545.1 uncultured Nitrospinota bacterium
ATTGAAATTTTTATAATTTCCAGCATAATCGATGGCTGAAATAGGGATAAAAAAGACTCAACCGCAGGCTCCTCCCGAAAAGATAAGGCTCGTTTATAAAAAGAAAAAATCTAAGGGGCATCACGGCGGTGCATGGAAGGTAGCCTATGCCGATTTTGTTACAGGCATGATGGCGCTTTTTATCGTCCTCTGGCTTACATCTCAGAGCTCGTTGATAAGGGCATATATAGGGCAATATTTTACCGACCCGGGGGCATACAAGACTACGAAAATTCAGGAATCGAAGGTCGAGGCGCGGGTTTTTGCACAGGGGAGTAAAAAGAGTATTGACGAAGTTATAAAAAATTTGGATGCAAGCAAGATGGGCCTTATAAAATCGCTTCAGAAATTTAAAGATATTAAACAGGATATGACCGTTAATGTAACGCCCGACGGACTCGAAATTGATTTATCGGATACGGATAAGATGATTTTCTTTAAGCCGGGAAGCGCCGATATTACGGATGAGGCAATGACAAAGCTTACGGCTGCCTTCTCCGGCATGCCGAGGATAGAGTATCCGATTCTTATAGAAGGACATACCGATGCTGCGCCGACTGGAAGGCCGGATTATACGAATTGGGAGCTTTCCGGCGACAGGGCAAACGCCTTAAGAAGGCTCATCGAAGATATGAATGTGGGCAAGGTTATCGAGGTGAGGGCTTATGGGGCATCGAGGCTTTTTAGAACAGATCTCCCCTACGACCCCTCGAACCGCCGTGTCAGCTTTATAATCAAAATGGCCGAAGAAAAGAAGGAATAAAAAAAATAAAAGATTAATTTTGGACACAGATAAACACAGAAATGTCATTCCGAGCCCATTCGCTCTGTCATTCCGAACGAAGTGAGGAATCTGACACGAAGTGTCACCCTGAACGAAGTGAAGGGTCTTATAAGTTCC
>CAYMMR010000041.1:0-13042 GCA_964391545.1 uncultured Nitrospinota bacterium
GGTGACACTTCGTGTCAGATTCCTCACATTCGTTCGGAATGACAAAAGCGAAGGGTTCGGAATGACAAAAGCGAAGGGTTCGGAATGACAGTTTACTGCTTATTTGCCTATTTCGCAACTCCCTCTCCTCATTAATTAATCGATACCGAAAAATGACTTTTTTGAACGACTTTTTAGTTTTTCTTTTGTTCCATAGTGTTATATTCAAATAATAGAGCAAAAGAAAAAATAACGGAAGTGAAAAAAAGGTCATTTTTCAGTGTGAACTAATTAATGGGGGTGCGTCTCTCTATAACGCACCCCGCAGTTTAATATAAAAACTTAATGACCCGCCGGATGCTGGTGTTCTCCTGCAGGCGCTGCCTGTTCTGCCGATGCCTGCCGTTCCCCGGCAGGAGCCGCTTGCTCGGCAGTCGGCGCTGCTTGCTCCGCTGCCGGCTGAGGCGCTTCAACAGGCGCTGTCGTTGCCTCAGGCGCCTTTGGAGGCTTATTTACCTGCTGCTTGCAGCCTGCGCTTATAAACAGCGCAGATACGAAAAATATTACACTCCCAAGCATAATAAATCTTCTCATTGTTTTCCCTCCTTTCCCTATCAAGTAGTGCGGGGGTTTAGCCCCGCCTTTGCAGTAATATTTAATAAAAAACTATAACATTTTTTCACAAAACTGCATATCAAATTTCTTGCAAAGAAAATTATAGTCCCCATAATTAATATAAACTGAATTCCCAATACAAGTATAAGATTATAGTCTATTCTATATTTTTTAGTAGCAGGGTCATAGACGGAGCAGAGGAGCTTCAGCCTATCGAAGATCTGGCTGAATTTCGTCTGCCCTTTCTTGCCTGCCCATATATCTTCTAACGGGGAAATAATCTTTTCAGGCTCGAATTCCATGCCGTATACATGGGTATGCACATTGCCCTTTATATCCAGCAGGCTTACCATATTAAGATGTTCGAAGCTGTTCCCCTTTTTCTTATAATAAAACCCAAATTCTTTCGTTATTTTTTCGATTGTCTCTTTATCGGATGTAGCAAAACGCCATTGCTTAAAATCGTCGCTAAAGCCCTCCCCATAATTCTTCAAGGCATCGGGTGTGTCGTTTTCAATATCGAATCCAATAGTAAGCACATTGAATTTTTCCCCGTACTGCTCATTTGCCTTTTTAACTGCCTCTGACAGGTGTGATGTAATTGTAGGGCATATATGCGGGCATCCTGTATAAACAAAGCTCACGATTAAAGGACTGCCCGTTAATTCATCCAATTGGAATCTCCTGCCGTCCTGATCGATCAAGGTGTGATTGCTAACCTTCCTGCCAATCGAGTCGTTAGCCATCTTTAACGCCTTCAGTTCATAGAGCTTATTAAAACCGGATTCAAAAAAAGAGGCATGGGCTGGAGAGATAAAGCCGACAGCCGATAGCTTGATAGCGAAAAAAAGGAAATAAAGGGCAGGTCTTTTCATTTAAATGCTTACATCCATCAATATGGCAGCGAGGATAAAGGACATATAAACCATCGAAGCCTTAAAATTCTTCCATGCAACCTCTTTGACAGGATTATTGAGCATCTCTATATTTCTGGCAAGAAAATACACTCCTGAAATAACGGCAATCGTCAGATATAAAAAACCGAGGTGGCCGAACCAATAGGGCAGAATCGATGCTATTATCAAAAGCACTGTATTAAGAAGGACATATACCGCAGTCTTTACATCGCCTATTACAACGGGCAGCATTGGAACCCCTGCCTTCTTATATTCATCCTTTCTCACAATGGCAAAGCTCCAGAAATGGGATGGCGTCCACAGGAACATGATAATAGCGATTAATACAGGTGGCAGGCATAATTCAGGGGCTGCGGATGCGCCGCCTGCAAGAACTGCAAAACTGCCGGAAAGCCCGCCTATAACTATATTCCACCTGCTCCTCCTCTTAAGCCACAATGTATAAACCACTACATATACAAATGCCCCGAAGAAGAGATGAAGGGCTGCTATAAAATTAAGCGCAACAGAGGAAATTATAACAGAGGAGATAATAAGAAACAATCCTGTCCAGAAAACCATGACCGGATTCTTTATACATCCGGAAGGGATGGGGCGGGTATTAGTCCTTTCCATAACCTTGTCTATGTCCCTGTCAAAGAAGTGATTTAATGCCCCTGCGCCAGCAGACGACATGGTGGTGGCAATGGCTAATATCAATAGCTTTCCAATAGAAATACCGCCTACCATAGCTACCGCAGTAGTAACCGCGCTAAATGCCACCAGCGCCGCTATGCCGAGCTTGAAAAGGGATAGATATGTTTTTATACGATTCATATTGAATTTGAAAACCTATTTAGCCACAGACTAAAGCAGGTATAGGCAAAGGTAGAGGTAGAGAAATAATCTTTGCCTTTACCTATACCTTTGTCTCTTATCAATTCCCCGTTCCGACATGCCATATAGCCGAAAGATATTTCCAGTTAAGGAAGTAAAGTAAGACCATCGTTGCAAAAAATATCCAGATCAATACGAATGAGCCGGGTGCATGATTTTCATCGTTTGCCATAATATCACCTCCTTTAAAATAATGTCATAGTGTCAAAGTATCAGAGTGTCAAAAATACTATGATACTTTGACACCCCGATACTTTGTTACTTTATTTATGCAAGCTTTTTTCCCATAAGCAACGTAGCGACTGCCTGCAGACAAAATATAGCGCCGCCGACAACGGCAAGAATGGCGCCTATCCCAAAGACAGCCATTCCTATATCCACGACGGGATTGAATGATACCTTGAAGATTGCATCCGTAAATGTTATATCCCAATGCCTCCTCGGAACCCCAAATCCGCCGACGAACATCATCGAAAAAGATACTAAGAACATCCCGATGCCAAACAGATAGGGCTGTGCCGCTGCAAGTTTAGGCGCCACATACTCCCTTCTAAATATAAGTGGGATAACATAGTAGGTCAAACCCATAAATGCCATAGTTGTTCCCGCAACTACCGTTCCATGAAAATGACCTGTTATTCTCCATGTATTATGGGATATTATATTAAGCTGTTCCGTGCCAAAGGTAACTCCTGTAATCCCGCCAAGAAACCCAAAGCCGACCATAGAAAAAACAAGAGAGGAGAATGCAGGATTTCCCCACGGAGCGCCTTTAAGCCATTCAAACAGACCCTTCGTATACCCCTTCTTTCTCAAGGCAACCTCTATAGACGCAGGAACTGCAAAGGCATGAATCATACTTGCCAGAACCGCGAGGTGTATAAAATAGCCTGTATTCCACGACTTATGCGCAGGACTCAGTCCAGGGTCAACAAGGAGATGATGCTCCGATGCAATGCTGATAAACAGGATGTAAAGCACAAATGCGGTTCTGCAAAGCTTCTGGTTAATCGGTTTTGCGCCAGTTGTTAATGTCCCGAGGAGATACCATACAGCTATCATTGCGCATACATTTATCTGCTGCGACGAATGCCCCATTCCCCACCATATCAGTCTGTATGTTGGGGCATCTATATGCTCGATAACCCCCAACGACCATAACCATGTGGGAACATAAATGATTGCGCCGTGTGCGAGGGTTATGATTGCAATTATTGCGGCTGCAGCAGCGCCGAAGGTTACAAGCGGAAGAGAGCCTTCATAGGTCTTTTCAGCCTTTGCAACAACGAGGGTTGCAAAAAATACACAGCATCCCAAAATAGCTCCGACTGCAAAAAGTATAACCCCCAGATAATACCATGAGGCAGCCTGAAGCGGCGGATAGGATGTAAACATAACATCCGCCTTGCCAAGAAGAATCGTTACTGCAATCATGGCTGCGCCGCCTATCATTAAAATATATGCAAGCCACCCAACCTTAGGGGCAGCCAGCCGTGAGTTGAGCAAGATGGCGGATGCAAAATAGAGGATTGCCATCTCTATGAAGATAATCCATGCAATAAGCATCGCAATAGCATGGAGCGTAAGAAATCTGTAAAAGAGGTCTTCAGGAAGGAGGTGAACCGAGGGCCAGCGGGTCAGGGCGATAAGCACAGCCATAAGCCCCCCTACCAGCAGGAAGACTACGGAGGTTACGGCATTAATCTTGATTAATTTTTCCGCCTCCGAATATATTTTAAGTCCCGTTACGGAACATGTCCTGAAACTTGTATTCATTTTTTTTACCCCTCCCCGTTATGTAACAGTAATCTTTCCGACCATGTTATGATGACCTATACCGCAGAATTCGTTACATATAATACGGTAGTCGCCTGACTCCGTAGGGGTAATCGTTAGGACATAGTCATAGTCGGGAAGAACCATAAAGTTCATGTTAATCGGAAATATGGACAAGCCGTGCTGATAATCCAATGACGATACATGCAGCCTGTAGGTTTGCCCCTTCTGAAGCTTCAGGACAGGCTCGAATTGCCATGTCTTTGCAACAAGAAAAACATCGCCTGCAGGCGGCTCGACTACAGGAATGCCGTTATCTTCGCCAACTTTATGTTTTGCAATAAAATCTGCGGCAAGCTTCTCGAACTGCTCGGGTTTTATCTTATAGGTCTCCCACGGAGGATTCTGATTCCCTGCAAAATGCCAGTACGGCATCATGAGGGTGATAAAGATGCACCAGATAAGGGCAACTGTAACCCATACCTTTTCCTCTCTGTCAACAGGCTTCCACCAGTGGGTCTCTGGAATCGATATACTCATACTCCCCCCTCAAAAGAAGTGTCAAAGTGTCAGAGTGTCAAAGATTCAAACCGCTTTGATACTTTGTTACTTTGACACTTTTATGGTTTATACACCGGGACATTGGCTATTTCCATGAGCCCCCAGACTGTATAGGAAATAAACATCACAGCCGCGCTTAAAAAAAACAGGAGAAATATATCGTCGTAGAAAAGCTGCCATGACGATTTTTTCTCCTTTATCTCTGCCATTTTCTCCACCTCCTTCCTATACTTATAGGGTTTACCCTTTTATAGTTTAATCGGTCTGTAATGAATATGATTTACATCATATTCCCCTAAATACTACAAAAGAGCGGCTCATACAAAGCTCAAGTCCTTCTCCATATCCTTGCAGCTACGGCAGAGAGGACAGTGAAATATGCAATGACTATAATAGGCTCGCCGAATATGGAAAATCCCCCTTCTGCCGCAGGGACAACGGATTTCACATCAGGCAGCCCTTCAAGGAAAAAGTAGGCAATGAGCGAGCCTACGCCGGGACAGAGCAAGGTAAACATTACAATAACTCCCAGGGTAGCTCCTATGGTTTTCATAAGATACCCGTTATCCCCATGCACATAGTCAGGATGGGTATTAAAATAATCTTCATATTTTCCGCCTTTTGCAGCATCGGAATTTTTTAATAAAGGCATTCCTGCAGAATACCAATAACCCAGTCCCAGACAAACTGCACCTGCCGCTGCATTTCCGAGCGTAACCGGCAGTTGATTATAGAATAAAAACTGTCCCCATGTTATCTCTGCTCCGGCCATAATGCCTGCCGGTATAAGAAACATATTGACGACACTATGCTCTAATCCGATAGTAAAGAATGTCGCTGTGGGAAACCATATCAGGAAAAACTTGCCCACTGTTTCTTTTGACCTGAAGGAGAGATAAACCGCCAGATCCACCAGCCACACACATGCAAAGGCGCGCCAAAATGCCTGACTAAATGTCAGCGAAGATTTCATAAGAGAAATTTTATGAAGCAATTGCGCCCATACTTCGTTCGTATATCCAGGTCCTACAATTACATTCGAGCCTTTTATAAGCAGCCATGCGCAGAAAAATCCGCCTACAAAATTACCTGCATAACTCCCGATTAGCGTATAAAGCACTGCCTTCCATGCAACCCTGCCTGTCATTCCTGCTACAGGCGCATTCATTGCAGTGCCTGTCCACATTTCTCCTCCGCCGATTACAAGGGATATAAGTCCGATAGGAAATACCAGCCCCATCACCAGTTTTTGAATACCCGGCGTCTCGACGCCGGCTCCGGCTACAATACTGAGTGTCGTTGCAAAAGAAAGGTATGATGCTGCTATAAAACCCAATACAAAGAGTTGCCCAAAGCTAAGTCTTGTCTTTGTTACACCGTATGTAGCTATCTCATGGATGGTATCCGGAAGTCCTCCATAAGGCACAAATTTCGGATTTTCGCTGTTCATAACTATAACTCCTTTCTACAGGGGCAAAATTTTGTGTAACTATTCAGCAAATTACGATATTCCCCCTTAATAAAGGGGGTTGGGGGGTTGTTTAAACTTTAATGCAGTGTATTACAACCCCCTTTGTCCCCCTTTTATAAGGGGGAATTTAATGGAAATTTATTTGCTGAATAGTTACAATTTTGTTTTTACTTCTTATCACTATAAGATATAAAAATATTGCAAAAATAATAATGGAAGCTGCTGCCGTAAAGAATAATACCGGTTTATCCCTCGATACCCTTTTGCCCTCTATCGTAATATCCCTGCTGACCGAGCCAATCCCCTTTTTGGATTTCAAAAAAAAGAAATATCGCCCGCTTTTTTTTCCTGTAAATTCCAATATCTTTATATCCGGCTGCTTGGATGGCAGATAATTAAAGGGGAGCGTCATAAAATCGCCGGGAAATACTCCTCCTTTACCTGTCCTATAAAAAAGAGAGATGTCAAATTCGCTTCCAACCGGCAGGTCAAATTCGACCTTTGCCGTGTTGCCTGACTCCAAATCCACATGAAACAAAAGGACACCCTTTTCCAGATGCAGATACTTGCCGCTGCATATACAACTCACATCGTAATAAACAGAGTATCCGGAGCTTTCACTTCCAGTATTCGTTACCTTTATTTTATACTCTCCTGTTTCGGGAAGAAGATATGTATTCCAGTAAGGGTCCTCTCCTGACAACCCCCTCCCCCCCCTTATTAAGGGGGATTTCCAATGCCATCTCTGAATAAGCCTATCGCCGTAAAGCAGCTCCACATCTATATCGCCTCCAGAAAAACTTCTCCCGCCTATTAAGAAAAGCCAGTCTTTTTCAAGAGGGCCTTCGCTAAAGGTTATGGGATATACCCTCGAGCCTCCCGGCTCGAGGGTATCATTCTTCAATACCATGTGGTCTATAGTATCGCCAATGCCACCATAACAAATCGTAAAATGAAGATTGTATATTGCAAAAGTTAAAAATGACACTATGAATGTCATTCTGAGGCGAAGCCGAAGAATCTCCGAGACCCTTCGCTTTCGCTCAGGGTGACACTGTCGTACCATTTTGCCTTATGTTATTATCATCTTACCCAGCATCTGATGGTGGCCAATCCCGCAGAATTCATTACAGATAATATAATAGGTGCCGGATTCCGTCGGTGTCATGGTTAAAACATAATCGTAATCCGGGAGCGCCATAAAATTCATATTTATCGGATATATGGACAATCCATGCTCAAAATCCGTGGACGACAAATGAACCCTATAAGTCTTCCCCTTTTCGAGCTTCAATATAGGCTCCCATTTCCAGTCTCTCCCTACCAGAAATACATCGCTGTCAGGCGGCGGCTGGACAACGGCAATGCCGCCCTCTTCTCCAATTTTGTATTTCTCGATAAACTTATCCGTAAACTCCGCAAACCTTTCTTTTTTTATTTTATAAGTCTCCCACGGCGCATTTTGTTTTCCCATGAAATGCATGACCGGCATTATAATGGTTATCAGAATACACCATATAAGCGCAACATTTACCCATACCTTTTCTTCCCGGTCGAGCGGCTGTTTCCACCATATCCTTTCGGTATTTTTTATTATGCTCATATCTTTAAACCTCCCCTATTTAGAGTCAGAGTATCAAAGTATCAGAGTTGACTTTGACACTTTTATTCCACCACCGTTAAAAATTTCAAATCGAGCATTCCCCATATATCATAGAGAAAAAGTATAATTAAATTGCTCAATACAAAGAGAATAAAAATACTGTCATAAAACCTCTGACCAAGCGGAATCTTTTCTTCTGGCAAGTCAGTCACCCCCTTTCTCGATACCTGACAATTCTAAAATAATATATGCAATCATTAATGTCCCTAAAAAATTCGATATTGCCAACGAAAGTCCCGTAACGACAATCGGAGTATATTCCGATACCGGCATCATAGCCACGCCGCAGGAATAGGCAAGCATAAAGAACATTGCCACTGCAGTCCTGAAGTAATGCCTATAAAACAGCAGTTCCCTCATCCCGTATATCCCTATAATGGATAAAAATATAGATGTCGCGCCCAGCAGAAAGTGAACTGCACCGGTATAATCGGTGGCGGATATCGAAAAACCGCATACACGGGATACAACATCGGGATAGAGCAAATATGCAACCGTATAGAGCATGCCGAAAAAGAGATACAAAAATGAGACAACCCCGAGAATGAAAACCTCTATCCCGATAAAAAGTCTTAATCTGTTTTCAGCATTGGACACGACAGCAACATTCATAAAACCCAATAGAACGCAGATGACGCCTCGTTCCCACGCTCTGCGTGGGAATGTGTTACCACGCAGAGCGTGGTAACGAGGTATTTGACCCCTTGAGCCCTTGACTCCTTGAACCCTCACCCTCAAATACAGGTAACAACTCATGGGGTATTGCCAGTCTCTTCCCGCCAGAAAGCTCGATGCTTATAACCTTAGGCATGAAAAAGACATACCCGACTACTGCAATACCGACCATGAAAATTAACGGGGTAGAGAGATACATCCAATATACAGGCCCTTCAAGAAACTCTTTTCCCTTAATTATCATGGGAGTCAGAAATAGGGTGGAAAAAAGAATGCCTATTCCATATAAATACCATGGAAACTCCCTTTTAACCTTAAAAGAGGCAATATCCGTCAGGCTGTTGTCCAAGATATTTCTTTTCTTCCCGAATCCGTAATCATGCTCCACTATCAGTCTCTGCGATGTTATATAAGCATCCCATCCCTCGATATTGACTTCCTTAATTATTTTTTCTCCTTCATAAAGTTCCATAATACTCTCCAAATCAAACTCCCCCCATCCCCCTCTTTACTAAAGAGGGGGAGCGAGGGGGAGTTTATGCTGCTGCCACCTTTGCCTTCTCTGCAGCGGTTGCAGGCGCCAGCGCCGTCATAAAAAGATTATATGCGCCAATCAACTGAGAGACGAAAAGTCCGAATGAAAATGCGGTCGCAAGCTGCATGTGAGGCGAAAATACAGGGTCATATTCCTGGACATTCCTCGGCATACCCGAATATCCTGCCACCATAAGAACTATTACCATCCCGGCTACCATAAAGTTCGAACCCCAGAAATGAATCTCTCCGAGCGCTTTGCTGTAAATCGGAACTCCTTTAATCCTCGGAATCAAGGCATACAGGGCGCCTATTCCGCACATCGTTATATAAGAGAAGAGAACCGCATGCACATAACCGAGAATCGCCTGTGTATTATGCGCGAACAACTGAACCACCAGCGTAGAATGGAATATCCCTATAGACCCCTCTACAATAAACCCGATGAGGCCTGCTATTATAAACTTCATCGCAAGCCCCCACTTCTCCCCTCCGATTGCAGTCTTCATAAGATTGTATATGGAGAGCGCCGTGGTAAGACCGAGTCCCCATGTAAACAACTGTCCAAGAACCTTCTGCCAGCTTAATATCGGATCCATCAGGAGATGGTGAAAATAGGCAAGATTGTTTACAATTAAATAGAGAAATAATCCCCATGTGGCGCCTTTTTCACTGTATATCGCCTTTCCTACAAGCAAAGGAATTATTACATACATCATTCCCAGATTTGTTACATTTATCATCTGGTTTACATAAGAATGGAGACCCCACCAGATTAGGTGCTTGCTGATAAGCGGGTCCAGGCTGTATGCAATATCTCCTTCTGCAGACAACAGACCGACTAAAGACTGGAGCAAAAACGGAACACCTGCCATTGTAAGGAAGAGTATTCCGAGAATAGCGCCCATCGTAAAATACCAGGTAGCTGTATGTTTATGCTCCCCTTCGGGAATTGACATAAATGTCTTTAAGACATTCGTCCCGTAAACAAATACGGCAACCAGACATATACAGAGTCCAAGCATCGTCGGAAAGAATGGATGATACAACGGCGGGAGCGCCGAATACCTTGCATAAGAGCCGTTAAATCCCGGTATTACGCCGAGGACAAGCAAAAAAGTGCCTATGGTCGTAAGCCAGTATGCAACCTCGGCAGCCGTCTCGCTAAACATCGGCCTCCTGGTAACAAGGGGCGTCAGATAATTTGTAAGAGCCATAAACAACATTGTCGTCCACCCTGTAACCAGAATATACGGATGATGGGTAACAATCCTGTAAAATGTGATATTCTCCATCATTCCGGGATTAGATACCGCCCATCTCCCAAGAAAACCAAGGAATGTGCCGATTATGAAAAACATAATCGCAGTCAAAAAACACCGCATAGTCAATTCATCGTTTGTTACTTTCGTTTCAGTCATTTAACACCTCCCAAAATAAGTGTTAAGTGTTAAGTGTTTTACTCAACACTCAACACTATCTTTTATTTTGCCTCTGCCTTGACCTCCTCACCTCCCCATAGAGAAGATAGAGTTACCAGTATATATATAGCGCCTCCTACAGTTGCCAACAACCCGCCTATAACGACTACTGTAAGGGTTAAGGCAACCACAGGATTAAAACCGATAAAGGACACCATCGAGTCTGCAAAGGTTATATCCCAGTGCCTTCTCGGAACGCCGAAGCCTCCTGCAAACATCATGAAGAACGAGAGGATATAAGCCCCTATACCGAATAAATAAGGTTGAATCGCAGCGAGTTTTTTAAACGTCAGCTCTTTTTTTCCAATCACTCGTATAATATAGTAAGTCAATCCCATAAATGCGAGAGATGTCCCGGATACGACGGTTCCATGGAAATGTCCGGGTATCCTCCATGTATTATGGGATATTATATTAAGCTGCTCTGTTCCAAAGATAACACCAGTAATCCCTCCCAAAAAACCAAAACCTACTATCGAGAGGGCACATGCCGAAAACACAGGGTTTTCCCACGGCGCCTTTTTCAGCCATTCGAATAATCCGTTTGTATAGCCCTTTTTTCTTAAACCGTTTTCGATAGCAGCAGGCACTGCAAGGCCGTGAATCATGCTTGCGAGCACTGCGAGGTGCATAAAGTATCCTGTATTCCATGCCTTATGCGCAGGGCTGAAACCCGGGTCAACAAGGATGTGATGCTCGGATGCAATACATATAAAAAGAACATACAGGACAAACGCCGTTCTGCAAACCTTCTGGTTCATTGGTGTAGCCCCGACAGTTACAGAGCCGATAAAATACCATGTAGCAACCATCATGCAGACATTTATCTGCTGGGATGAATGCCCGAAACCCCAGAATATCAGCCTGTATATGCCTGCATCGAGATTTTCAAATGTCCCCATTGACCACAGCCATGTAGGGAAATAGAAGGCAGCTCCGTGAAAGAGGGTAAGATAGGCTATAATAGAGCCGGCCGCCAGTCCATAAACAAACAATGGAAGCGTCGTCTTTTTCCCGCCTAAAACCTCCTTCTGCGCTACCATAACCGTCGTAAAGAATGCAGCCAAAGCCAGAAAGATGCCGACTGCAAAGACTATAACCCCCCAATAGTAGAGGTGATGCGCCTGCAGGGGGGGATAGGTTGTAAACATCGTAGTCGCATTGCCGGATAAAACAGCGCCTGTTACGACAACAGACCCGAGAAGCATTAAACCATACCCTATCCATGCAGTCCTTGACATGCAAAACCTGCTGTTCAGGACAACCGATGCGCCAAAATATATCAATGCCATTTCAAAAAACACAATCCAGAAGACCAGCATTGCCAGTCCGTGCATGGTAAGCGCCCTGTAAAACCATTCTTCCGAAAGGATATGTGCCGTGGGCCATCGTGTGAGCAATACCCCTAATGCCATAATTCCGCCGAGGAGGAGGAAAAGCACTGATGTAACCAAATTTGTAATTATCAAAGGCTCTACAGGCTTATGCACTTTAAAGCCCGATACCGAACAGGTTCTAAACTCCGAAGGATCGCCCTTCCAAACCCCTTTGTTCAAGAAATATATGGCAACGGCAACCGCAAAGACCGCACCCATCGGTCCGTATGCCCATAATAAAGCTGTATATGTATCCGCCATTTTCCCTCCTATTTTTTAAAGAAGGTTAAGAGGTTAAGAGGCTAAAAGGTTAAGAGGTCAAAACTTTTCATCTTTTACCTCTTCGCCTTTTTACCTTATTATCCCTTTCGCCTTTTTTCATGCCCCGCTAACCTGAATCTCTCCTGCCAGAGATGTGCTCATCGTTCCATGCCCCTCGCCGCAATACTCTATACACAGTATTTTATATGTGCCTTCCTTTCGGGGGACGACAATCGTCCAGTTCGGCCTGCCGGGTTCTCCTTCTTTATGACCGGGTAGAGATTGGAGATTTATGCCAAGCTCTTTCACGAATATGCTGTGTGTAACATCCGTGCTGTATGTTATAACTTTAGTAGGCTCGCCGACTTTTAATTGTCCCTCGACATCGAATCCGTACCGGTGGGTAACGATTGTTACGGTATTTTTAGGTTCGATAACGAGGTTGCTGAAGTATAAATTTAAGGTCGGGAAACACCCTAATGCGATAATTATCAGGAATATCATTATGGTTTTATCTCTATATTTCATTCCCGATATTCCGATAACCCCTATTGTAACAACAGCGCCTATAAAAACAATCCCTGCAATAAGGTCGAATTTACCATCCGACACATCTTCTGCCTGCGCATAACCTGCGCCAAACATTAAAAGAGATAAGACAAACATGACAAAAGCCGTTGTAATTTTCTTTTTCATCCTTTCACCTCCCAAAAGAAAATAAGGAACAAATCGGGACACAGATTTTCACAGAAATGTCATTCCGAACCCTTCGCTCCTGTCATTCCGAGCAAAGCGAGGAATCCGACACGAAGTGTCACCCTGAACGAAGTGAAGGGTCTTATAAGTTCCTTCGCTTT
>CAYMMR010000042.1:0-13021 GCA_964391545.1 uncultured Nitrospinota bacterium
AAAATTAATACCCCTGAGTTTTTGCCTTGCGGTTTCTTGCTCGGTTCTGGATAACCCTGTCTCTTGTAAAATTTCATCTCTGGTCTTATAAATCCATCCGTCAGGATCGGCTTCTTTTCCCTTCCAGTAGATCAATTGACATAAAAATATACTTACATTCACAGACCCTGTGATTTTTGTCAACTCAGGATAATAAGCAACCGGTCTTCCCACATCAGTTAAAAAATCAGTTAATTTCATAAATCACCTAAGTATCAATTTAAAGCCAATAACAGCTTACAGAATTGCCCTTCCTTTGCCTATTTTTTAGGCTTTCATGGATGCGTCTGATTGATTTGATTTTAGCCTTAAGTTTCTCGTTCTCATCCTCTAATTTAATAACACCTTCACATGTAGAACAGATAGAATTAATAATATAATTTTTGATTTCATTAAGATCCTTGTATTTCATGTTTCATCTCCCCTAACATGAAAGGCTCTGGTAATTCAGAGCCTTCCAGTCTGTTATTCTTAACCTTCTTTAACAAGAACATAATCTTTATATTTACGATTACCCTTTTTTGAATTCTTAAACCCGACAAATTTCACCGCGATATGATCTCCACGTTTAACATCCTCTTTATCAACCTGCTCCTGTAGAATCGAGTTCAGCCATACGACTACCTTTCCCATCCCTGTGGCTAATTCGATATAACTCTGGTCCCCGAATTCAGTAATTGTGTCCCCTATTTTTTCAACAATTCCTTCAAGTGCCTCCCCGGGCTCTGGTCTCCAACTGTTACTTGCACCTTGCCGGTTCTTCTCTTTCTCATTCAACTTTTCCATGAGATTATCCATTTTTAATTTCCTCCTTTCAAAAGTAAATAAACATTTATCACCAAAATTAAAACCAAGGCAATGACAAACCAGCCTCTCAAAGTTCTGGTTTCCACCGATCCATCTGGCTGAGGTTTTCTGTTGTAACAAACCTCAGCAAAATCAAGATAAGACATAATTTTATCGATTTTTGGATTTATTCTTCTCATCTTTCCTTTCACCACCTTTCAATCAAAATTACCATTTTTAGTTTTCATAATTGCCCTTTAAATCCCTTTTCTCTGTTTACCTCAATACTTAATACTTGCTCTTTTGCTTAAAATTTAGGCAATCACAGCTTAGGTTTTTCTGGGTTAAAAATATCTTTTATCACCTTGCTCTGTGCCTCAATAAGTGTTTTACCGCTTTCTATTTCTTGCTGGAATTTCTCCTTAGCTGCCGGATCTCCCGAAACTTGTTTTGCTACCTCATTAGCAACTTTCTCAGATAGAGATTCATTTTTAATCTCATTCTGCTTTGTTTTGAGTTCCTCCTTTCTGTCTGTGTAAGTAGCAGTAAAAGCCTTTTTGTCCGGCATTGTTATGCCTTTACGCGGGTCATGTTCTACCTTCGCCTCAACCCCTGCAATCTTTTCCCTGACCTGCCCCTCTGCCTTCATACCTTCCGCTTTTAATTCTTCTGTAGTATTAAGCCTATTCTGTGATGTAGAGGTAATAGTATCGGCGGGCTTGAGGTCTTTGTAGTATTTCTCTGCAGCTTCATTAAGTTTCTGATTTATAATTTTTACCTTCTCAGGATCAAGCATACTTTGACTAATAAACTCTCCCGCCGTGTTATATCTCTTAACAAGATCAGTTTCACCTTCAGACATGCTGTCGCCTATATGCTTAACAAGTTGTGTTGTAAAATTGATTTGTTCCTGCCGACTAACTGATACTTCATTCTGTGCAGTATCGATTTTAGAATAGGCATCGTTAGAGCTTGTAGCAGATGATAGATTTTTCAAGTAATCCACCCCGCCTCTCTTACTTGCAGTTTCGGTTAGAGTATCTCGCAATGAGCTTGTAATCACTGTATCAAGTGCTTTGCTCTCAGATTCAGATAGATTGATGGACATATGCTTGCCATCTTCCTTGGTCCCCTCGATTCTATATCCGCCCCCGACCCCAAAGATGTTGGGTGCAAAACCTGCACTCAGCATTTTACTTAGGTTGGACCGGGTAGTATCAGAAAAATCACTACTATCCATCACTTGTTTTGAAACTCTATCAGCAGTTGATTTTTGTATATCTTTAGAGAATTGCTTATCAACCCCAAATACCTTGTGGAAGTCCTGCCCGGCAATAAAAGCCTCGTTTATGCTCTTATTTGTGGATAGGTCATGTATAGCACTATTTAACAGTGCATCCTTTTTCGCATGTGTAATAGATGGTGCAATATTATTTATATGAGATGTTACTAATTTATTATTATTATCAAATTGATTCTTTCCTCCATAAAACTCTTCCACTATATGCTTATCACTATCAACCACTGACCACTTCTGATTTTTAGGATTAAATATACCTCTTACATGCTGCCCTGTGTTTTGATCAATTCCATCAACATTCCGATAACCATCCCCTAAATCAGTCACCTGCCCCGCAATTAGCTTTCCACCAATATCATGCAAACCATAGCCTATCCCCTTATTGCCTGTTTCTATATTTTTCCCTAACCTTACATCTTCTCCCACCCTCGTACTCTTCCAGTCCTCCGCCTCCATCCGTCTCCCCCACCCTGCCTGCATCTTCATTGCGATATCTTCCTTATTCATTGACACCTGCCCCATCCTTATCTCACCCATCGCAGCCTGTGTTCCCGATGATGTAGCGGCACCTGTTGCAGCACCCTCCGTCCTCTGTGCCATCTGAGTAAACCCGTATGCCGATGCTCCCGTAATAATGACTAATGCGATAAGAGGGACTGCCCCTATATAGCCAGCCACTATAGCCTGCTGGTCCGCAGACACATCAATCAAATTTATTATCCCTGCAATAGATGTTCCTGTCCCTAAACCCGTCATAGCATTGTAACCAGCCTTTGCAAATGCATTGGATGCATGTACTGTTGCAGCGTAATTAACTATAGCAAGCATAGGCCCCCACATTGACAGCCACAACAGAAACATGAAGTAAGCACCAATATATTTAGGTCCCCATGGTGTCAATATCATTATGAATATTATTGGAAAGGAACCGTAAAGGATCATCTCAAACACACCCCTCATAATAGGTAGGTTCTTCGCCGATAACCATCCCTGTGTCTGCTGAACCGTTCTTTGCTGTGCTTCAGCGGCAGCCTTGCTAAACGAACCAATGGTCGGGTCAATTCCTGCAGCTACAGCAGCCGCATCGAATACAGCATCCATAGCATACATAACCGAGGTATTTCTTACTGTAGTTGCTGCGTTCTGCGATGCAAAGCCCCATAATGAGTTAACCTCATCATACTGGGTTGCAAAAGTTGCACCCGGCGGTGTTTCGGTTCCGTAAAGGTCAAGATTGATTTTCTTGACTATCGGGGCATAATCATTATTAAACTGGTTAACGATAGTATTATACGCATCCGCACATGTCTTTTCCGATCCTGTCCAATTACCACCAGAGGATACATAAATAAAAGTAGGAAAAGGATCCATAAAACTATCATGTTTAATTTCAACCAAAACATCATCCGCCCACCAGAAATTATCCCAGTTCTTAACACCGTTAATATAATCAGTATCTATCGAACAATCTTCAAAATAACTCTGAATATTTTTGATTAAGTATTGAGAGGTAGGCTGGCTCGATAACAATGCAGACTGAACAACACGCATTGAATGCGTAATACCATATTGAGAATACTTGAATGAATCCGGCAAAGAAAAAAGAGTATCAAACTTTTCGGTTATCTGATCACTAAAATTCGTGTATACCGATGCCAAATAACCAAGTCCCCATGGAACATTATTCACAGTATAGGTTTCATTCGGCGGGTATTTGTTAATAACCGTTACATTGACCTTAACACCAATAAATATGGAATATACAAATGTAACATAAGCAAAATACCACAATGTTCTTGACCAATCCTTCTTATAAAATCCGAAGAAAATAATTGAATACATTGCACCGACCCCGACAACTATGGAGAGGATATTCTCAAATGCAGCACTGTTACTAAAACTTGTTGATGCATGAATAACACCCTTCGCTATCTGTGGATTGCCGTATGTTATAAGTTCATTGGTATTAAACGCAAAGACTGAGGCTGGAATTAGTAGTAAGGACAATAAAACCAATAGACAACTTAATATCTTCTTCATAACTACCTCCTGTAAAGTCTTTTGTAGCAACCTGCAAAAACGATAGCCAAACCAATCGTTATGAAAATATCAGTACACAAAGCAATTAATGCTCTGTGGTCATAATGCAACCACAAAATATAACTGTGCATAATACTTATCCATAACCCAAAAAAGGCGAAAGAGCCGGCTATCGCCGAGACCACCACCAACCCAAAATAAACTGAAATATCTTTCATTTTTCTTATCATAAACCCTCCTAATTATTAAGGCATCTCAGGATGCCCATATTCTTATCATCATTTTTCTTTTTAAAAAATTCACACGCAGCGAAATATATTTGATAAAACCGTTCAGGATACTTTTCAGCAATCTTTCTTACTTCCCTAAAACCATAGAGCTGTAAAAACATCATAAAGTTTTTAATCTGCAATTCTGTGAAGTTATGATTCTCCATACCCGTATTAC
Organism: uncultured Nitrospinota bacterium; assembly: GCA_964391545.1. Classification (GTDB taxonomy): domain Bacteria; phylum Nitrospinota; class Nitrospinia; order UBA9942; family UBA9942; genus JACQEW01. Next base: position 4,613 of record CAYMMR010000042.1, read on the forward strand.
CTCCTAAAATATAATTTGTGATTGATTTGTTTTTTGATTTTCATCATCATTAATCTCTCTGTCATTTGATTTTTCTTTCTCAATTAATTTTTTAGATAGATTACTTTTCTTTTCACATTTGATGTGGAGCGGATCGGGCTTTGGCACAAAAACCTCATTTTTAATAGGAAAAGATTTAATTTGTGGATCAAGAGTTCGAGTTAATGTCCATTCTTTGATTCCCGAGACTTTGAGATAGTAATGAAATTTATCGAGCTGAGAAATTTCTGAATCCTTTACAAGGTCTTTCTCTTTTTCCCTTCTCTGAAAATTAAAGCCGTCCCGCTGGTCGGCTGGGCCAAATTGCATGCCACCTTCAACTTCACTAATGACTGTTTTACCAATAAGCCTGCTGCAAAAATCTTTTGTATGCCCCTCAGTATTGAAAAAACCAAATGAACCAAATAAGCTTGAAACTACATCCGCCCCTTTATCTCCAAATTTTTCTTTCAGCTGATCTACGCTTTGTAAGGACATAATTACAGAGATACCTTTACTTCTCCCTGCGCTGAGTATCTCGTTTATTTTTGTTAGCCTCGGCAAATTACCAAACTCATCCAAGAACACAAAAAGCCTGCGATCGAGATCATCAGGCAAAGAAAGTAAAAAATTAAAAAGCAAATCAAGGTAGATTTGATATAAAGTTTTCAATGAATCAATCCTTGCCGGGTCTGCGGCAAGGAATACATTCCCCCGTCCGTCCTTTGCCCAATCCCGCAAAGAAAATGAGCCACCCTTGATGTCTATTGCCCGCGAACACTTTAAAAATGAGATTTTGCTTTGGAGGTTAGACTTAACATTCAGTGCTGCGACATTGCCACTACCTCCTTCACTTTTTTCGAGGTGGGCTGCTGCATCTTTATGTCCATTCAACCGCAGAAAATCGGCAAGCTCATCGAGGCTCTTGGATGCATGATTATAGATATCTACATTTTCTTTTTTGCCTTTTTTGTATAAAATTTCTAATAAACCGGTAAGAACGTCCCTTGATGCATTATTGAAATAAGGTTGAGAATCATTATGACTGTGTGGAACGACAATATGAGAAATCATATTTATATCAGTGGTTGAATTAACATCCGCTTGAAAAAAACTATAATCAATCGATCTCTGGTCGAAAGGATTGAGGATTACATCTTGCCCCTCGCGATAAAACTTCTGCGCGTAATCTCCTTTAAAGTCGAAAATTAAACACCTATCCCCTCTCGTGATTATCTTTTCGAGGGCATGCATCATCATAACCGTGCCGCCCTGGCCTGGACGCTTAAGTATTAATAAGTGTTCCGTTTCCGCATCCCTCGGCCACGCCAGAGGTTTATTATCTTTACCTCCCTCGAAGGCAATAGGAATATCTCCCCCTTTTTCCGTCATTGCTTTTCGGTATTCACCTTCACTCATGAGCCGTGCCCCCCTAACATATATATCTTCAAGATGTTTTTCTGTTGCGTGTGTTGATATCTTTTTCCAGAGCCACATTCCAAATATCCCTCCAGCGAGAGAAAAAACAATTGTTAATTTCAACCACAAAGTATAATTGCGCCTATAATCATGCACCAGATCATCCCCCTTAGGTCGCAACACAGCATCCTCATATATCTTTCGCGTTGTCTTTATCACACCACCGCCAAAATCCGGAAATGCCTTTATTTCTTTGTCCTCCCAGAACATCATTTTCAATTCCACATTCGCCCACCACGCAGCGTTATAGATTTTTTTCTGATCTTCTGGACCGATTTTTGGGTAGATAAGAAAATATGAAATAAACAAAACAGTAACCGCTAACGCGAAAAAGCTAAAGAAAAAATTTGAGAGGCTCTTGATGCCCATTTTCATTTTCGAGTCTATTATTTCTGACCCGATTATTTGATCACCTAAAATCTTTTTCATTGTCCATCTCCTAAGTTAATTTGTATTGGTTATATTCGGATTCAATCTTTGTGTTGTCGTTCCCATACATTACCCGCAGCGTCATATAAAGGTTCTTGTTAAAACCAATGCGAAGGTATGATTTCAAATCATCTCCCCGCATGCCCTGCATAATTATATCCCTCGCTATATCTGATACTGTTGTCCCCTTTCTTTTGGCTACTTCATCCAGCCTATCCCTGATTTCACTGGATACTCTTACACTTATAACCTCATTCATTTCCATAAAGCCCCTCCAAAAAAGCGTATACAAAAAACAGTTAAAATTAAGAGTTTTATGTATACATTTAAAAGCCTGTATACATGCAGGTCAGAAGACGATTTTTCAAAAAACCGTATACGCATTTGTATACGAAAAATCGCCTTAAAATCCTCATTAACATTCACGCCTACCGCCAGCCTGTCATACAAAAAACAAACAGCAGGGATGCGGTAAGTCTGAACCAAAAAGAGTGTAATACACGAACACGAGAAAACCATCCGAATAAACCACAAACCCCGCCCCTGATGCCTGCACAGCAGGCAGGAGAAAATACAATGAAGTAAATAAAGCCAGAAAATCCAAATTCTTTACAAAAAGACATTAAAGACAGAAAAGCACCAGCTTTATTGTCTTTAGTTGTAGAAAAAAGCTACAGATGTAAAATTTGTCTTTTTTGTCTACAAAAATCAATATATTCACATCGTAATTTGGACACCCTGCTGCACTACTTCCCTTTCTGTTCTTTGGTGTCCTTGAATATCATAATCAAGAGTGCTGGTCTTTTCCATTTCATGCCGTGCTTGCTCCTGCACCTTATTAATGTTGTCTACGAATACGGAATTTTCGTGTGTTGCCCTTGTCATCGCCACATTAAAGAGCTGTTGATTTGCCGTTTGATTCGCAGAATCAAAATACGAGATACAATGTTTATATGTTTCGCCCTGCCCTTTATGGATGGTAAGGGCGTAACCGTGCGAGATGTAACTATAGTCTTCGTTGAGGTTGAAGGTGGTCTTCTTGCCTGAATCGGTCTGGAATGTTACCTTGCCGTTTTCATCTATCCTCTTAATCTCCGCCACGGTGCCATTCGAGACCCCTCGATACCCATCATTTTTCATAAAAACGATTTTGTCCCCCTTCGATAGCTGTATTTTTCGGTGTTCGTATGCATTGATTTTGTCCCCATGTCTGGCAAGCTCAATCTTCCTTTCTTCTCCGTCCTTTTCCCGTGTGAATGTGATTGTATTATCCTTGTGGTTGATTTCAGTGATTATGCCTTGTGTGCCTGCCCTCTCCCCTCCTGCTTTGTTGAAGTATATGTAATCCCCCACGCCATAGTTATGTGATAAATGTTTTTCTATCCCCTGCAGGTTTTTGTTTTCGCGGATGGTGAAGTTATATTCTTTTTCGCTAATCTCTTTTTGCTCTTTTAACCCCGCCCTGACCGCATCGTTTAGGTCTTTGCAGTCCTGCCGTGTGAGGGCAAGGATAGCTTTGTTTTTATCCCCTATAGATAAATATTTTTCCGCCGCTGCATTAATCCTCTCTTGCCTGTCTGTTATTTCTTTTATTGCCTTATCTTCTTTTAACCTCTCGAATACTCTACCTGTGTCGTTCTCTATGACTGCTGCTGAAATGTCCCTTGTTTGCCCGGTCTTGAATCTGACAGCTTCTTTCATCTCGGCATAGTTGATATGTCCCCTCTCTATCATGTTTTTGAAGGGGATACCTGCAGATATGGGAGGGCATTGCATTATGTCGCCGCATAGAATTATTTTTGAGTCTTTGCCGTATTCGTTTTGTATTTTTTCGAGCATTGCATTCATTTTGATTGAGCCAAGCATCGAGACTTCATCCACAACGAATACATTTTTCTCAGATGAGATTTTTTCTTTTGAATTGTTTTTCAATAGAAACGAATCAATTGTTTCTGATTTAATCCCACTGCTTTTTTCAAGCCCCTGCGCCGCCTTCCCGGTCGGAGCCAGTCCATGCACTGCGTAGCCCTGCATCTCGAGAGCCTGTCTTGTCGCACTAAACATAGTTGATTTGCCTGTGCCGGCATGTCCTTGGATTCCTATAATGTTGTCTGAGTTGGACAGGACGAATCCTGCAGCTCCTTGTTGATCCTTCATAAGTTTGTCGTTGATTTTCTGTATGACCTCCCCAGCTTGTTTTTTCGTGTAGGGTGCTTTGTCCTGCCCTTTTCCTTTTTCAATATCTATTTTAATATCCTTTTCAGCTTTCATCATCTCCTGTGTAGTGTAGTATTCCACCACACCCTTGCCTTTGATTGATGCGGTTTCGAGATGTATTATTTCTTTTTGCTTTTGTAGCTCATTTACTGTGTTCTGAATTTTCTCAGTAAAGATTTGCCCATTTGAAAGCCGATTTGCAGCGGTCAAGATATCTTCTTTCGTGATAACTGCCTCGTTTTCACTAAGCGATTTTGCAGCAATCATCACATACTCTTTTTCATTTAATTTCGGATTAAGTGAAGATTCTTTTTTGGAGATTTCTGCAAATCTCTGAATGCTTTCCCATATCTGATTTTTGTCAAATCCTGCCTCTTTAATTTCTTGTAAATATTTCTCTGTAATTTGCTCTTGTGTCAGTTCATGCTTTTCCTGCCGCGTCTCAATAGTAGCAATCTTCATTAAAGCACCTTTATCCGCTCCCGGATATTGTCCTCTCAACTCTTTTTCGTGAGTTTTGAAGTATTCTTCAATCTGATGTGTTCTTTTCGATGCTATATCAATCAATTTCTGATACACGCCTGATAATCGCGTATATATGCTTTTCCCTGACCCATGTTCAGGTTTGTAATTCTCCACCGCAAGCCCTGCCTCTTTAGTGAAATGGGCAAGAGCGGATTCATAGACACTGATGAGATGTTCCCTTTTCAGTAGTCCGTCCGAATGTACAGCCTTGAATTGCTCGGTTTCAGGGTCTCTGGTGAGGTTACAAATGACGCAGTGCACATGCAGATTTATCTCCCCTTGTCTGTTCGAATAATGAACCTGAGTCCACGCAAGCATTTGTCCTGTCCTATATGCTTGCCCTTCTGAATCTCGCGCCTGTATGAGATTTTTTTCTGTGTAAGATAATAGATAGTTTGCTGAAGGTTTGAGGATTTTATTTTCGATCATTTGCTTCTGTTCAGGTGTGCCAGTAGCCCACGCCACCGATAGACTCTTATCTGGCGTTATGCAGGCATCCCATCCAGCCCTGTGTTCTCCGTTGGGGCCGGGAGCCACAAGCTGTTCTTTTGTGGTTGGATCGCGTCCAGCTTTAAGGTTTTGATACATCTCCTCCGTCATCTCTTGCCCCTTTAGTCCCATCCTCTCAGCAACCCCACCAAAAAATTCTCCGGGCGAATTACAGTAATAGGAGTCCTTTTTGTAATCTTCGACAGATGTATACAGCTTCCCGATTGTTACCATGCAATTCTCCTAAATTCTCCTAAAAATATTGACACTAAAAAATCGATATGATAAAGTTTAGCCATGACCGATAAACCACTAACAAAAGCTGAGCTCATGGATGCTCTGAATCAAGTGATTCCTCCCATCATCAAAGAAATTAAAGATGTTAAAAAAGAACTTGCCAAAAAACCTGACAGAGACGAGATTTATAGAGAGCTCGCTAAAAAACCCGATAAAGACGAGGTAAGAAAAATTGTGAGAGAGGAAATCCATAAAGAACTCACCACAGAAACATTCCGCCTCGTCCCTGAATAAAAAATCATGAGCGTTATAACAATCCCTAAACCGTTAAGAGAAAGACTTGGTGATGAAGCTACAGAATCTTTTGTATCGGTTATTAAGGAGATCGAAAAAGATACCCGCATCGAACTTGTCACAAAAGCCGATTTCAAAGAACTTGAAGGTGATGTAAAACTTCTTAAATGGATGATCGGCTTCATAATTACTATGAATATTGGTATTCTTTTATTGCTCATTAGAGTACTTTCCGTATTACCGAAATAGCATTTCGTGATCAGTTGTCTTTTTTCGTAGCGGTAAAATCTTTATATTGACAATCTCTTCCGCCTGCGGCCTTGGTAATTTTTAGATCAATTGATTCAAAAATCTCCCATGCTTCGGTGTTCATCATTGCTGACTCCTTAAGGCTATCTATGATTTTTTTTAGTAGATTTAGCTCATCATAACTAAAAGAAATAAATTTGTTTGTTGTCATTTATTTTCCTTTCTTTAAGGGTGTTTAGGAGAGAGCCTCTCTCTTTGCCCTCTCGACGATTGCATTGATGTTGACATTCGCCGCCCTTGGTCTTCCTCGTCTTGTTAGCGTTTTAGTTTCAGGTGTCGTCTCGCCAGGCTGAGACGACACCACTGCATCGAGGTCTGCCTTTGTGAATCTGACTGCTTTTTTTCCGATCTTTTTACAACCGATTGTTCTCTTACACACCCATGTATATAAGGTATTCGGGCTGACCCTCAAATATTCTGCCGCTTCCCTAATCGTCATTAATTCACTCATTTTTTCCCTCCTTAATTAATTATTTTTTTGTTTTTGGTAAGTGTCATAGTTTATTTCCATGAGTGTTATAGCTATTCCCAGACCACTAAGAGAAAGATTAGGCGAAGATGCTACAGATGCCTTTGTAGAGGTCATAAAGGAACTGGAGATTGATTCCCACAGAGGACTCGCAACAAAAGAAGATATTGCCCTGCTAAAAGAAGATATTACAAAGGTGATAGTGAGAATCGTTTCGGTCGAAAGTGAATTAAAACTTATAAAATGGATAATGGGAATCATGCTTGCCGGTGTCATATCTCTTGTCATGAAAACATTTATCATGTAATTTCGGATTATTGTTGATTCACTCATTCTTTCCACCTCCCTAAAAATCTCTCTGTTTAAACAGAGAGTTTAAAAATTGACCCACAGAGTAAACACTGAGCATGGAAGTTATCGCGTGCAACCCTCACAATCACCCCGCAATCACACTCCCATTTCCGCAGCCGTGTGGTTTGCGGTTTGAGATTAGACGTCTCAAGCATTTCTTTTTCCTTACCCCATCCATCCGTCAATGGGCCGAGCCTAACTACGATATCCTCAAGCAATTCCCTCAGATAATCCGAGGGAGTGGTTGCCACCCACGGCTTAACAAGCCCCACCCTTTTTGCGACTTGACTGAAATCTTTTCTATGTCCCCTAATTCCCGAGGCGTGGATCATTTCATGCAGTAGGACATGAAGCACTTCCACAGGATCGTGAAACTGTCTGAAATGGATAGTTATAAGGTGCTGCTCTTTGTTTTTCTTTGATTTAATGTAGTTGAGCCAGCACTCACCAACCGTCCCTCTCCTTCTTGACGAAGGGAATCCAGCCGTTATTGTAACAACCTTGGGGGCTTCACGAATGAATTCCTCCCGTAGAATTGCATAAGCATTCTCCATCCATCCAATTCTTGAGCTATTATGTGAATTCATTTATTTTTGTTGAAATTCGGAGAGGGCATATATTCCCTCTCCGTATTACTTGATTAAGCCTCAATAAGTAAATGCGAAAAATATTTAATAATCACATCAGTTTTATTGTGCTCTTCGCACCATTCTAGGGCTTCTTCCTGGCAAAGTGTTTTGATGCCCTTCCCTTCAATCATTCCCCCGCCATGGGGCTTGCCCCACTTGCTCGCCGCCCCTCCCTCTCCGACAAGGAAAAACTCGCCCTTTTTGGTTCGATATAAATCTTCATCAACGTAATCAAAATCACTGCTCGACAAACCATTAAAAAACCCGGCGAGATGCTCAGCAGTTTTTGTGTCGTATACTTTCCCATTAATTATTCTTTTCATACCCTTTCTCACCTCCTTTCTTTTCTCCTTTCTTTTCTCTTGTCGAATTACCAAATAAAAGGTAATATAAAATTAAACACACACACACAACATATACCATATATAGAAAATGTTGTCAAATAAAAAATTACTTTATGTAGTAAATAAATTATTTACTTAATATGAGAACATTAGCAGAAAGAATAAAATATTTAAGAGAGTTAAAGGGGATGAATCAAAGCGAATTCTCGAAATTGATTGGATTAAGTGATAGGGCAGCAAATGTTAGTGGTTATGAGAAAGGAATAAATGAACCAAGTATTTCAACATGTATTGAAATAGCAAAAATTACTGGTGTTTCACTTGACTGGCTACTCACCGGCTCCCGCGCCCTTAACCCCATACTAGAATTCCTCGGCAATCGTTTAAAAGAAATTCGTGAAGATTTATTACCAGACAAACTAACTCCTTCAGAGATAGCAGAGAAACTTGAAATATCAGTATTGGAATATTTAGATTATGAGGATGGAGTAAAAGAAATAGAGAAGGATATATTAGATAAGTATAAAAATCTATTTAACATAAACCCTGATTGGATTAAACACGGTAATACAGAAAGCAAGAAAAGAAACAAATATATTGTAATAAGAAAAGGTGATGT
>CAYMMR010000043.1:0-12923 GCA_964391545.1 uncultured Nitrospinota bacterium
AGGCCGGTGGATATAATGCTTTTCCTCTCACCGCAAAGTTTTATAATCCACCGGTAACAGTCGCTACAGGGACATAAGGTCTTCTCTAAATTGTTCGTGCATATATGCTCCTCTCGATATTCAGATGGATAATAGGGATTATATTTTCCTTTTTTGTAGGATCTGCTGCCATTATTTCGTCTATACTTACCGGAAACGGGGATATTGTCCATTTTATCACCAGGGTATGGGGAATGGGTATGTGCCGCCTGACAGGGGTTAGGGTAGAGGTAATAGGGGCGGAAAATATTTTAAGGGACAGGGCTCAAATATTTACTTCGAATCATCAGGGGATGTATGATATATTTGCCCTCCAAGGGTATCTACCCATAAGGTTTTTATGGATAGCAAAGGAAAGCCTGTTTAAGATACCGGTAATAGGGCGGACAATGAGAAGAGCAGGTTATATCGGGATAAACAGGTCGAGTCCTAAGAAGTTTCTTAAAAGCCTGCAAAGGGCAATAGATGAGATAAAAGGCGGCAGGTCAATCGTTATCTTTCCGGAGGGAACGAGAACAAGGGACGGCAGTATAGGGACATTTAAAAGAGGGAGCCTATACCTCATATTTAAAACAGGCGCCCCGGTTGTCCCTATTGCTATCAGCGGCAGCTTTAATGTAATAAAAAAAGGGGAGTTCGTGATAAATCCGGGAAATATCCGTATCTTTATAGGCAAACCCATAGATGCCTGCAGTTTTAACGAAAAGGACGAAGACAAGCTGTTGAATATGCTGAGGGATGTAACTGTAAAAAATCTGAAAGAGATGGAAGGGACAAAAGATATAAAAATATGAGCGAAGCATATAACGACTTAGATGAAAGGATAAAGAGGCTCAACAGGATAGGGATTGCCCTGTCGAGTCAGACGGACCTCCGCATCCTTTTGGATATGATTGTAAAGGAGGGCCGTGGATTTACAAATTCCGATGCAGGGAGTTTGTATAGAAAAGAAGACGATAAGCTCATTTTTGAGGTAGCGCAGAATGACACCCTCGACCGCCGGCTCGGCGATAAGAAGAAAGAGGCGTTCAGCCCATTTCCCATTCCCCTGACTAAGAAAAGCATTTCCGGTTATGTTGCGCTGACAGGGGCAACCCTTAACATCCCCGATGTATATCAATTAACCGGACAAGAAGAATACAGCTTTAACCGTGAATTCGATACAAGAAACCATTATAAAACAAAATCCATGCTTGTAATGCCTATGAAAGACCATGAAGGGGAAATAATCGGCGTCATTCAGTTGATAAATGCCTTCGATGACAACTGGCAGATAATTCCATACCCGAAGGAGATGGAAGACCTTATATCATCGTTAGCCTCTCAGGCTGCGGTAGCAATAAGAAATGCAAAGCTCATAGAGGATATTAAAAACCTCTTCGAGTCGCTCGTAAAATATTCTGCCTCTGCAATAGATGCAAGAAGTCCGCATACAGCAGGCCATTCACGCAGGGTATCGGAGCTGTCAATAAAAGTTGCAAAGGCTGTTAACGAAGAAAATGAAGGTCTCCTCTCGACCGTGAAATTTTCGCCTGTCGAATTGGAAGAGCTGAGAATTGCCGGGTGGCTCCATGACATCGGCAAGATAGGGGTAAGGGAGTGGGTGCTTGAAAAGGCGAACAAATTGAATGACGACAGGATGGAGACTATCGGAAACAGGTTTCAGCTTATCAAAGAAAAGAAAAAGAATGAGGCAATGGAAAAAAGGCTGGAAATTTTTGGAAAAGGGGATATGCCCCCGGATGCCCGCTATCAGGTATTAGCTCCGGATGAAAATCTTAATTCTGCGCTTGAGGAATTGGATAAGTATCTGGAATTTATAAACTGGGCTAATAAACCAGGCTTTCTAAAAGACGAAGATTTGGAGAGGTTGAAAAAAATTGCCGCAAGTAAATTCATGAATTCAAAGGGCGAAGAGGAGCCGTATCTTACTGAATTCGAGTATATTAATCTCTCGGTTAGAAAGGGTAATCTCACCCCCGAAGAATATAAAAATATCCAGTCCCATGTAATCCATACATACAATATCTTGAAGAATATCCCTTTTACAAAGAATTTGAAAAATGTCCCCAGGATTGCCGCTACCCATCATGAGATGCTGAACGGAAGCGGTTATCCGGAAGGACTGAAAGACGACCAGATACCGATGCAGGCGAGAATAATAGGGCTGGTGGATATATTCGACGCCCTTACTGCCGCAGACAGACCTTACAAGGCGGCCGTCCCGCTCGACAAGGCGCTGCAGATACTACAATTCGAGGCAAAGGATAACCGCCTGGACAAAAGGCTCGTAGACCTTTTCATCGAGAAGAAGTTATACGAAGGGATTCAGTAACACCCACACCTATCTCTCCTTATTATCAACTTCCAATAGGGATATTTTAGTCTGGAGTTTAATCATCAGGGATTGGCTGACGGCATTAGGGGGAAATAGGTGTGAGGGTTTTATAAACCTCATAAGTTTTTTCAGCCACTATCTTCTGTGTAAAATGTTCCAATACCCTTTGCCTTCCCTTCCTCCCCAACTCGATTCTTAAAGCATCATTATTTCTTAATAGCCTTATTTTTGAAGCAAGATCGGATATATTGCCTTCCTTAAAAATTAAACCGGCATCTCCTATTACATTCGGGATTTCACCGGAATTAGAGCCTATAACCGGAACCTCACACGCCATTGCCTCTATTAAAACCCGTCCAAACTGCTCTTTCCAATTAGACGTTGTAAGCGATGGAAGCGCCAGGCAATCCATACAATTAAAATATTTATAAATTTCAAAAGAAGGGACAGGGTCAATAATTTTTACCCTTTGGCTAATGCCGGCGCCTTTTGCCCTTTCGATTATTTTATTTTTTAATGGTCCGGCTCCAATTATAAACAAGTGAGAATCGAGTTCGATATTTAACACGGCATCGAGCAAATCAATAATTCCCTTCTCCCGAACGAGCCTGCCGGCAAAACCGATTATAAATTTATCTTCCGGATTCAACTCTTTTTTTAAGTTTTCGACATCGTCCTTTTTGAATATTTTAGGGTCAATACCGAACTGGGGGATGACCTCTACTTCTTTGTTAAAGCCTTTTTGAAAAAGAATGTTTTTTGCCTCCTGATTTCCGGCAATAGCAAAGTCGGCATGTCTTAGATTGTATTTTTCTATCCAGGAAAAAGGCGGAGGGTATTTCTTATAAATATTTTGCCATGTGAAAAAAATTGCCTTTGCTCCGAACTTTTTTGCCAGCCTCATTGCCTGGAAGGTTATAAAACTATAATGCTCTTCGTCAATGTGGACAATATCGGGTCTAATATCTTTAAATAAGCCTGAAATAGATGGATAGCAATGAAAGTGATTATATCCGTTAAAAATTATCCTCGATGGGACAACCTTATAATTATCGGACTGCCTCTTTTCTAAAGCAATATCAGCCCATCTTTCGGGCACGATAAGGGTTAATTGAATATCACGGTAGGCGGATAATTCTTCTATCTTTTTATGGTAAGCCCCATTTACCAATGCCTTCGATATCATTAAGACTTTCATTAGGTTTTATTCAAAACATCTTCAAAAACATTCAGATGCTCCCTTGCGGATTTTTCCCAGCTAAAGAGCTTCGCCCTTTCTAACCCCTTAATTCTGAGAGATTCTTGTAATGCCTTATCTTTAATTATGTTGTTGATTCCCTCCGTGATGCTTTCTATGTTATACGGGTCAACATAGCTGGCGGCATTGCCGCATACTTCCGGGAGCGAGGCTGCATTCGATGTTATGACGGGACAGCCGCATGCCATTGCTTCGAGCGGCGGCAAACCGAAGCCTTCATAAAGGGAGGGAAAGATAAATGCCTCTGCCTCGGAATATAGGTTAGGTAAATATTCCTGCGGGACATAATCCAAAAAAAATACCCGTTCTTGCAAAGATAATTTTTTAACCTTCTCCTCATGGACCGGATAAAAGCGGGGGTCCTTTTTCCCTGCAATTACAAATTTAATATCTTTGCGATTTAATCTATGAAATGCCTCTATAGCCTTTTCAAGATTTTTATGCGCCCTCATATCTCCGACATAAAAGATATATTTTTCCAATCCATATTGTTTTTTTACAAATCCCTTTTCTCTCGGATAGAAGTTTTTTTTATCATACCCTTCGTGTATTACATAAACCGGTTTATTTGGTTGGATATTGTAATGAGCAAACATCTCTTTCTTTGTAAATTCCGAGACGCAGATAATCGCATCCGAGCTTTTTAAAAGATACGGAACGAAATGCCGGAAATAGTATTTCATTTTAGGATATGCCTCGGTAAATCTGATAGATATAATATCGTGAACCGTAATGATTTGCTTAACGAATGGAATAAAAAGGCCTTCGGTTACGGTCGAATACAGGAGGAGCGGTTTTTGCTTGAGAAGTTTAAGTGGTAATATAGATTGTTCCCATATAATTCTGCAGGCATGTCCTTTAAAGCCATAATATGGCGAGGTGAAACCGTTTGGCAACGCAACCTTTCCAGTGAAAAGTTCTTTTAACTCCGTAGAGTTTGCATGGACAAAGAAGTCGAAATCTGTTTTAAGTCTTAATAATTCTTTTACCAATTCAATGGTGTATATCCCCAACCCTGTAGGATGCTTATGGGTAAAAGTGGCGTTTATAGCGATTTTCCTCATTCAAGCTCTTTTAAATAGGACAAAAATTTATCTATTAATTTAACCTTTTCATATTTGAGGAAGTTTTTATACCCTTCATCGGCGAGGTATCTTTTCGATTCGATATCGTTACAAAGGGTGTGTATAGAGGAGGCAAGAATTTCATAGTCCAGCATATCATAGACGAGCTGGTTTTCGCCTATCGTCTCTTTTACTGCCGAAGCAGCATAAGCTATCAAGGGGAGTTTAAAGTATTGAGATTCTAATGCCGGAATGCAGAAGCCTTCATGCTCGCTAAGAAGCAAGAAGGCTCGAGAAGCGAGGTAGTATGACTTCAATTCGGGAAAGGATACCCTGCCTTTGAATTCGACAATGTTATCAATCTTGAGGCTGCGTGTTATTTCTTTCAGCTCGTTATAATATCCGTCGAGGTTAGAGTCTAAACCGCCGGCAATAATAAATCTTATATTACCCCCGAATAAGAGTTTATAATAATAAGCCGTATAAAGTATGCTTTTATGTCCTTTATGAGGGGACAGCCTTCCGAGGAAAAAGACATTGAATTTACCATCCGATAGTCTATCCACTATTCTGGAGTCGGCTTTTATATTTTCGATATAATCAATCTTGTTGAAGGGCGCCAAAATTCTTACTTTGTTTTCCGGAAAACCTATATTCAAAAAGTCTTTTGCGCTAAAACCGGAATCGGAAAGTATCATATCGGCATTTATATCCGCTATCTCTCGATTCTGCCTCCGCCCCATCATGCACATCTCGAAAATTTCCAATGAATAAGGCAGGAAAAAATGTTCGGGGGTTACATTATGATATTTAATAACTTTTTTGCAAGCTGCATTTTCCAGAAGTCTGCCGCCTTCTTTCCAATATATTGCATGATGATAAATAAGAATAGTATCCTTTTTATTTAAAAAATTTATTGAATCCTTCGATACCAGTTTCGAGGCGGCAGAATCGCAGTTTTCTGCATAAATGTAGGCATCGATCCCCGCTTCCTTTAAGGCTTTAAACTCCTCGACGACATCGTGTCCTACTGCATCGCCATCCGCTACGGTTTGATAGGCTATTACTACCTTCATTTATAAAAGTCTCTTTTTCCCGATTACCGCATACTCCTGAAATCCGAAAATCATTTCATTTAACCTTCTTATGTTCTCATCATCGCCTTTAAGCTTCATCTCGTCGGGAATAGGGGACAGATATTTTATCTCTCCCTCGGAGAAGCCCGAAGCCTCCATAATGTATTTCAGGGTAATTGCCGGTATGGGATTTCTATGGGTAAGATCCGTAAAAAAGTTCATCAAAGAGCATAAACTGAAAGGATTTACCGTCTCCAGCACAATGATGCCGCCTTCCTTTATTTTTTGAAAGGATGTCTTTAAGAACTCCATTAAGTATTCGGTGTTTAGATGTTCGACAACCTGAAAGGCGGTAACGCCAATCAAAGAATCGTCTTTGACGGATTTCATAAACTTTAATGCATCCAATAGCTCGACATTCATATTGAGCCCCCTGCAAAAATTAATATTCTCTTCGTTAGTATCTATGCCTTTCGAAGGGATATTATTTTCCGATAATATCTCGAGAAATTCTCCCCTGCCGCAGCCTATGTCCAGAACATAATCGCCTTTTGAGTTTTGATATGCCTCTGCTGCATATTTAACATATTGCAGCTGCCTCTCTTTTATAGTCTCTCTTGAACCCCTGAATCTGTTTTCAAAGGCAAAGTATGTATAACTTTGAGGAGAAAAATCTTTATTTGCGATCTCTTTTATCGTCTGTTCTATGTCAATACCCGCCCTCTTTTTCAGCTCATAGTTAAGGAAATCGAGTTTTCTGTCTATTGAAGCAAGGTGCCCCTTCATTTCATTAATGGATTTACCCTTCTCTATTGTTTCGTTCATCAGGGTATTATAATTTTCCTCTGCCAGCCTCTCTCTTCTGGCAAACTCTTCCTCTATCATCCTGTCCCTTCTGACAAAATTCTCCTCTGCCATTCTGTCCCTTTTGGCAAACTCCTCCTCTATCATCCTGTCCCTTCTGACAATATCGAATTTATTGGCTGTAAATTCCATGCTTAATTCCTGAAATCGCAAAGGCAATTTAACGAATCTATAGCCCCATAAAATCAAATCCGAAACGACAGGAATCTTCTTTGCCTTCTGCCTCAGCCTATGTTTCCAGCCCAAATCGAGAGATTCTAACCCTGCCACCATTGCATGCTTTCCGCTGGCCTCGGCAGATGTAGCTATTGTATGTAAAATGGTCTCCTTCGAAACCCCTTTTTTAATGAGTTTTAAATAATTGTCAAGTCCTGCCGCATCAGGTTCTCGCAATAAAATATTTTTGTATATTTCTTTAATGAATTGCTCGCCATCGAGTCGAAGCAGGTCGTTAACATTAATTACTTTGTCGGATGAGTATGCCGTATTATGATTATCATCCTCCTGAATATTCTTTATGTTCAACTGCCGGTCTTTTGCCTTATTCAAATTCTCTTTAATCTTTTCTCTGACCTTTTCGATTGTAATATCTTCCATTTAAAACCCCCGCAAAACTTTTTAATAGTATATCATTGCTTAATCATAATGCAAATGATTTGCATTAATTTGTGGTTGCTGCAGCATGATGGTATTATACTCAATAGGATTGAAAGGGGCATTGTAAAAATGTTAAAATTATTTGCCTTCAAAAATCGCCGTTTAAGTTAATGGAGTGGTATTATTATGGCTGAAACTAAAATTCATCGTGACCCTGTCGAAAAAATAGATATAGAAGATATAATGAAGCATATTAAGGAGAGGGTTAGGCAAAAGAGGGAGATGGGGCTCTATTCCGATAAGGATATTGAGGAGATATACAGTCTTACCCTTTCCGGCATGCAGGCGGATTGCAAAGAAGGGGATAAGTTAAGGGAGCAGTTAAGGATTCTTAGTAGCTGTTATGACTTCAGGAACGGCATTAATATAACCTCGCACCGTCCTGTTCTGGGAAAATTGATAGTTGCCGCTAAAAAAGGATTTATTGCCATCGCCGGTAAACTTATGACGCCGTTACTCGATAGACAGATTAGTTTTAATTTTCATCTTATTCAAACGATTGATTTGCTTATAGAGGAATTGGAGGCTCTAAAAAACGAACAGTCCATGTTGCGGCTTCAGCACGAAAAGGATATAAAACTGCTAACAGAGACAATAGAGAAATTGAAAGGTGAAAGAAAGGTATGAGCGATACTAAAATCGAGAATTTAAGCCCCTTCAAGCATGGGCATATAAAGAATATTCTTGTAATAAAGCTTGACCATATTGGGGACCAGATACTATCTCTGCCGGCAATAAGACTGCTAAGACAACATTTTAAAGATGCAAGAATCGTAGGACTTATCGGCGAATGGTCAAAAGTAATTGCCGAATATGGCGAAATTTTCGATGAGATAATAACATACAACTTTTTCCATGAAAACAGGGGTGGACATCCTGAAAATAACGGAAAAAGAGAGGCTGAACTTTCAGAGAAACTTAAAAGATACAAATTCGATCTGGCAATAGACCTCAGAAGACAGCACCAAACAAGAAGATTTTTGATGCTGAGCGGGGCAAGGATTAAGTCGGGATATACGACAGATACGAAGGAAGACAGATTAATTGATATAGCTTTAAAATCATACGCCGATAGTTATGGAATAAAAACAATCCTTAACCGGACGAACTCGGCGATTCAGGCATTAAATCTCGTAAAACAGGTTATAGGGCAATTTATACCCCCTGATTTTTTATCGCTTAAAATACCTTCGGAGGAGATAGAAAAATCGAGACAAAAATTAACCGGTTTTGGGGTGGATTTTTCGATAAGGCCTATTATAGGGATTCATCCCGGCGCAACCCATCCTGCAAAACAATGGGGAGTCGAAAGATTTAAGGTCTTGGCAGACTCTCTGCTTCATGATTTTGGAGGACAGGTTGTAATATTCGGGGCAAAGGAAGATGAAAAAATAGGTAATGATATTGCGGCTAATTCATTAAATAAAAACTTGTTTACTTCAGCCGGAAAACTGTCTTTAAAAGAATTTATAGCATCAACGGCTAACTTTGACTTAATAATCGGCAATGATAACGGGGCAATGCACTGTGCAAGCGCAGCCGGTATCCCAACTATTACGATTTTCAGCGGCAGGGAAACGTCTGTAGAATGGTCTCCCTATCATCCTCGATCCTTGTCAATATATCGTGATATTGCCTGCTCGCCCTGTCATCTTGACAACCCGTCCGATTGTAAATATGACTTTGATTGTATTAGAAAAATTAAACCCGAAGAAGTGGTATGTGCCGTAAAATCTCTCCTGAAAAATGCAAAAATACAGGACGATTGTAATTATCTGTTTGTCAAAAAATACGATATTTTTCAGGAAACTCCGCCGGCAGTTCTACCTGCGAAGAAATTATCGGTATCGCGGATTAAAAGGATTATAACGACCTATTCCATTAAAGATATAATTAAAAAGTGCGTAAAAAAATTGAAGTCGGCATATAGTATGTGGTGAAAAATGACATTTTTCTCACTTCCGTTATTTTTTTCTTTTGTTCTGTTTTTAAAACATTAAGGAACAAAAGCAAAAAATAAAAAGTCGTTCAAAAAAATCATTTTTCACCTAAAGCTATAGTGAACGACATAAATAAGTTGACATTGCGCTTATGTTATTGAGAGCGAAGCGAAGCAATCTCAAGGGGATTGCTTCGGGACTCCGTCCCTCGCAATGATACCTTTCTTTTGTCGTTCACTATAATCAATAACTTTGAGGTTAATTTGAAAATAGCCTTTGTAATTCCATGGTATGGGAAAGGCATACCCGGTGGCGCGGAAAATGAGTGTAGAAAAACCGCCTTAAATTTAAAAACCGCGGGTTTTGATGTTGAGATATTGACTACTTGTGTTAAGGATTTCCACAGTAATTGGAACGAGAATTATCATAGTGAAGGTGTGGAGGTTATAGAGGGTTTGCCTGTGCGGAGGTTTAAGGTCAGGAGAAGGGATACGAAAAGGTTTGACGCTGTAAATTACAAACTTATGAATACCGATATGGCATGGCTGCGGAGAAACCGTGTATCGAATCCTGTCTGCTCCCCTGTATCTGCCGACGAGGAAAGCATATATATAAATGAGATGATAAACAGCCCTGCCCTTTACGATTATATAGAATCCTTCCGTGAACATTACGATTTTTTTATCTTCATTCCATATATGTTCGGAACCACCTATTTCGGCTCCATGCGATGCAGAGAAAGAGCAATATTAATCCCCTGTCTCCATGACGAGAGCTATGCCTATATGAGCGTATACAAAGAGATGTTTAAAAAGACAAGGGGTATTATTTTTAATGCAAAGGCAGAAGGGAGACTTGCCGAAAGGCTTTACGGCGCCGGTTTGAATGGAGTAATAGCGGGTGGAGGGATCGATACGGAATTCGGCTGCGAAGGGAAAAGATTCTTAAACAAATATTCGATAGATTCGCCATTTATTCTCTATGCCGGAAGGAAGGACACCGGTAAAAACACACACTTGCTCGTTGATTATTTCTGCCGCTATAAAGAAATGAATCAAAACAATTCATTGAAACTCGTTCTGATTGGGAGCGGCAGCATATCCATACCTGCAAGGCAGGATATTATAAATTTAGGGTTTATGCCCGAACAGGATAAGTATGATGCTTATGCAGCGGCATTGTGTCTCTGCCAGCCCTCCGTAAATGAAAGTTTTTCCATTGTGGTTATGGAATCATGGGCAGCCGGCACACCGGTTATGGTGCATGGAGGATGTGAAGTTACGAGGGATTTCTGTATAGAGAGCAATGGAGGTCTGTATTTCTCCAGCTATGCCGAGTTTGCGGAGTGCATCGTCTTTTTAATGGAGAATTCAGATATAAAAGATAAGATGGGACAGAACGGCCGAGACTTCGTAAAAAATAATTTTTCATGGGATGTAATAACCGGAAAGTTGATTGCCGCCATGAAAGGATGGAAGGGAGATGACATTAGAAATACATCAAATCCTGCCTAATCTCGATTGCGGCGATGCCATCAGCAATCATGCCCTTGAAATAAGAGATATTCTCCATGCAAGGGGCTATAAATCTAACATATATGCGAAGATGATACACCCTGCTGTAGCAGACCGGTGCTATTATTATAGCAAACACCAAAGAAGAAGCTCTAAAAAAAATATTATAATCTTTCACTATTCTATCGGTTCGGATTTATCGGAATATGTAAAATCATTGCCGGACAGGAAAATTATGATATACCATAATATTACCCCCCCGCATTTCTTTGCCCCATTTGACAGCCATATATCATATCTTTTAAAAAAGGGGAGGGATGGGTTAAAGGAATTTGCCAGTGTCCCCGAACTTGCCCTCGGAGATTCCCAATATAATGCCGATGAGCTTAAAGGGCTTGGATACAGAAATGTTAATGTCCTGCCTATTATTATGAATACCAAACATCTCGATATATCGCCGGATGAAGATGTTATTAAAAAATATAATGATGGATTTACCAATATTATGTTTGTAGGAAGGGTAGTCCCTAATAAAAAATTTGAAGATATTATAAAGGTATTCTATTTTTATAAGCGTTTTATTAATGGCAAATCGAGGCTTTTTTTAGTGGGACCGGACAGGATTATCGAGAATTATCGCGCAGGTCTGTCGGCGATGATAAAAAAACTCGGTTTGGAAGATGCGATATTTACGGGGCATATTACAAATGCCGAGCTTGCTGCCTATTATAAGATAAGTCATGTCTTTATCGGCATGAGCGAGCATGAGGGGTTTTGCGTCCCACTCCTCGAAGCCATGTATTTTAATATTCCTGTGGTTGCATTTGCGTCGAGTGCGGTAGCAGAAACTATGGGAGATGCGGGAATAGTCTTTAAAGATAAGAAATACGAAGAATCTGCCGAATTAATAGATATTGTCTTGTCTGATACGGCTTTAAGAGAAAAGATTATTGCCTCACAGAGGAAAAGACTGCTCGATTTCGATAAGGAGAAAATAGCAGAAAAGTTGATTTCCTATGTAGAGGGATTACATGCCGCTATCATGATGTCTTAAACGAAAAGAAGGAATCTGAAATTTGAAATATATAACTGTTTGGTATATAATCTTGTGAAAAAAACAAACTCCTGCCTTAGTGTTATATAAAATTTAAGCGCATAAGTTCGTGTAAGTAAGAGTAGAGGTTAGAGAATAGGTAAATGAGAATTTCATGTGAACAAATAGATTACCTGAAAAAGGAAATTACGGCTGTTTTACCGGATGCGGTGGTTTATCTTTTCGGCTCGCGGACAGATGACAATAAGAAGGGCGGAGACATAGATATCATGGTTCTGTCCGATAGAAAAATACGGTGGAAGGAAAAAGCCATAATAAAATGGCATTATTTTGAAAGATTCGGCGAACAGAAACTTGATATAATATCCTCAACTTTTAAAGACGAAGACCCTTTTAAACAAATCGTGTTAAGTGAAGGGATAAAACTATGACATCGGAAGCCTTAATGATAAAAGAGCTGAAAGAAGACTTTAACAGATTGGACCGGGCAGTCGGAGTATTGAAATATTCATTGCAGCAATGCCTGAAAATAGGGATAAAGGCGGATTACTCATTAGAAGAACTGGATAGATTTGAGAGCCTTACTTCAAGGTTTGCCAGGACAGGCGATATTTATACCCAGAAGATAATGAAAGGAATAATACTGATATTAAGGGAAGAGGCAAATACTTTTATAGACAGGGCTAATTTGTTCGAAAAACTGGAGATATCCAATGCAGAAGATTTAAAACTGATAAGGGACTTAAGAAATGAAATATCTCATGAATATAAAGTAGACGATATTACAGAGATATTTGAATCTGTAATTGAATATAGTCATAAGCTTATAGAAGTTATCGAAAGGACGAAGGTTTTTGTTAGAAATAAATGCTCGATATAGAATTAATCTTAATAAAAAAGTGTTTCTTCCAGTAAAGTTATCTTCCCTAAATTAAACCTCCAATGAGAAAGCGTGAAATCATAAGAAATTTATCGGTTCTGTCCATATATGTATTCCTGTCAATTGCCATGACCTATCCTTTGATATTTGAAATCAATACCTCCTTACCTGATAATCTTGGAGACCCCCTTTTAAACACATGGATACTCGCATGGGATGTCCACAAAATCGTTGAATTT
>CAYMMR010000044.1:0-12769 GCA_964391545.1 uncultured Nitrospinota bacterium
TAAGGAAAAGTTTTATAATCCACCGGTGACAGTCGCTACAGGGACATAAGGTCTTGCTTTAATCGTTCGTGCATAATTTGAGTTATATGAAGCCCTTCTATTAGGACTCTCCCCTTTGGAGAGAGGACAGGATGAGGGGGTAAAGGAGGCAATATGAAATTCAATCAGTCTGCAAGATTCTTAAAGGATGAACTTGGGAGATGTCTGGAAAAGATAAAGAACTGCTCGGATCTGTTCAAAGAGGAAAAATTGAAAAATTATGAGATAAAGGAATTACTGGAAGATATGGAGAAAGGATTGGGCAATTATATAGGCAAAATAGATAAGCTTGTGCAGTTCGATGAAGAGAAATATACAATGGTTGAATTTTTAAATGAGGTTCTCAAACTGGAGTATAACGGGATACGGGATTATAATATGTATGCAGCATCAATAAAAGACCCTGTTCTTGCAGGCGACTTAAAGAGATTCGGAGCATCCGAAGCCATCCATGCTTTTCTTGCTGCTAACATGATTAAAGCATTGGGAGGAGAGCCGCAGTTTAATCCGCCGCAGCCCAGAGAGGAAAAGAAGCTCTCGATTAAAGAGATGCTGGAGGAGCACAAAAAGGGCGAGTTGGAGGCAATAGAACTTTTGGAGAGGGGGATGAAGAAATTTTCAGACCCGGAATTTCAATATTTCATTGGAAAGATAAGACTGGATGAGCAGGAACATCTAAAAGAGGTAAGCAAGCTGCTGAAAGAATA
Organism: uncultured Nitrospinota bacterium; assembly: GCA_964391545.1. Lineage (GTDB taxonomy): Bacteria > Nitrospinota > Nitrospinia > UBA9942 > UBA9942 > JACQEW01. The sequence goes on from CAYMMR010000044.1 coordinate 747, forward strand.
TAAAGACCTGCAGGCGATTATCGAAGTGAAGGATTACCGCTGGAGAGACGATTATGCAGGGGACGAGAAGGACAGACCGTGGATTGAGTGAAAATTGCTGCAATTTATCAAGGAGGAAGAAGTTTATGAAAGCTAAAGATATTATGACAAAGGATGTATTAACGGTATCTCTCGATACCCCTGTGAAAAAAGCGGCGGAGTTGTTAGCGGATTACGAGATAAGCGGCGCTCCTGTGTTAGATGAGCATGAGAGGGTAATAGGCATTGTAACCGAGAGCGACCTCATCGAGCAGAAGAAGAAGCTCCATCTGCCGACGGTAGTTACCATTTTCGAGAGTGTCCTATTTCTTGAAAGACCGCAGAAGATAAAAAGAGAAATCGAAAAGATGCTCGGGGCGACTGTAAAAGATATATATACGAAAAAGATAATTACCATTACCGAAGATGCCTCCATCGAGGATATTGCCACGATAATGTCGGAGAAAAAGGTTCATCTTCTGCCCGTGCTTAAAGGAGACGAGTTGGTCGGAATCGTCGGTAAAGCTGATGTGGTAAAGGCTTTGGCAAAATCGTAACCCCTGCCAAGTGGGGTGTTACGATTTTGATAATACTTTTAACGCCCCCCTTATCAGTTCCTCTATACCGCCCCCTTCGCCTGCATCTCCACTCACCTGTTTTACCGCATCCTCTGCCACAATCTTTTTATAACCGAGATTCACAAGGGCAGAGACTGCATCTTCAAAAAGCTGGTCTCTCTTTTTAAAGGGTTGAGGGCTTATTGCAGAAGGCTGGCTCACTTCGCTTACAAAACCTATCTTATCTTTAAGTTCTAAAGTAATCCTCTCCGCGGTCTTTTTTCCTACCCCTGGAATCGAGGTCAGTCTTACTATATCCCCCTTTGCTATTGCATTTTTCAATTCGGCCGCAGATATTCCTGATAATATATTTACAGCGAGCTTTGGGCCTATCTGCGATACGCTTATGAGTTTTTCAAAAATATCCTTTTCATCCTTTGTGAGAAAACCGAAAAGCAGAAATGCGTCTTCCCTTACATGTGTATAAGTATGGAGAAAGACCTGTGCACCTGTTTCAGTGTCCGGAAGTTTATAGTATGTAGAAAGGGGAACTATAATGCGATAGCCTATTCCATGAACATCTACAATAATAAATTCCGGAGATTTATGAGTTAATATGCCTGATATGGTAGCTATCATTATGTATTATTTTTTAATGCCTCAGTTGCATATTTCTTACCCTCCTCCACGCCAGGCTGGTCGAAGGGGTCTATATTATAAAGCCCTCCTGCAAAGGCAGTGCTTACCTCGAGCATATACATAATCTGTCCTATGGCAGATGGGTTTACCTCTGGAAAGGTAATAGTGCAGTTTGGACGGTTATTTTTTGTAAGGGCATATTCCGTCCCTTCCATTTCTATATTCATCAATTCATTCAAGGAGTGCCCGCCCAAGTAAGAAATCTCTTTTTTATCCTTAAAGACTTGCGGTATATTCACCGCTGTTTTAAATTTCTCAACCTTTAAAAAAGTAACCACTTTATCAAAAGGTCCTTCCACATACAACTGAATCTGGGAATGCTGGTCTGTTGCGCCCAGCGCCTTAACAGGCGTCTGTCCCGTATGGGCAACTTTGCCGTCGAGAGAGTATTTTTTCCCGAGACTCTCCGCCCAAAGCTGCCTGAACCAATCCGATATATCTTTAAGCGCATAAGAATATGGAATCATAACGGCAATTTTTTTGCCTCTCTTAATATCGGATAAATAAAGCAGGGATGCGTAAAGATATGCCGGATTATCGATAATAGAATCGGTTTTGCACCTTTCATCCATTAAGGCAGCGCCTTTGAGAAGCTCCCCTATATCAATTCCTGCGGCTGCCGCAGGCAGAAGTCCAACAGGCGTAAATACGCTGAACCTCCCCCCTACGCCGTCCGGCACGATAAAAGATTTAAGCCCTATTTCATCCGCAATCTTCCTCAAAACACCTTTGGCTTTATCCGTAGTAACAACGATATTCTCCTTCCACCTCTCCCCTTTTGATTTTACCAGCCTGTCCATTACAATCATAAACTGGCTCATAGTCTCTGCAGTGCCGCCCGACTTTGTTACCACATTGAACATGGTCTTATCCATATCGAGAGCCGATAACATTTCGGCAAACTGGACAGGGTCAATATTATCAGCAACAAATAATCTCGGACATCCCTTTCTATCAACCTTGCTCATCAGATTATACTGGGAATTATTAAGCGCAGTCTGCAATGCTATTGTTCCCAGCGCAGAGCCGCCGATGCCAAGCACTACAAAATTATCGAATCTATCCTTTACATACTCTGCATAATTTAATATCTCCGTTACATCCCGATAAGGCAGGTCGTAAAATGGCAGCTCACCTTTTTCTCTTTTATTCTTTAGTGAGTTGTGAACATTAGCGGTAACAGGCTGTAAAGAGTTCAGTTCATCTAAAGTCAATCCATGTTCTTCACCAATTTTATCGGATAGCATATTCGAATAATTAATTGCAATATTGTTGGCCATAGTTTATCCCTCCATAAAAACGGTCTCTCCATTTACAATGCTAAAAGAAACCTTTTCTGCCATATTTATAACACAATCAACAGGGTCATTGGTAGAGTTATCTTTTACATCTATTCCTATAATATCGGCTCTTTTGCCAACCGTTATTTCCCCAATCTCTTTTTCAAATCCTATTGCCTTTGCTCCATTTATAGTTGCCATTTTTAGAATTGTATTATTTTCTAAGTCAGGGAAGTTCTCTTTTATAATTCTCATCTCGTAAAACATATTTAATTGCTCATTGCTTGCCATGCTGTCCGTTCCAATGGCGACATTTATACCGCTATTCAAGAATTCCATTAACGGATATTTCAAATTTCTTCCAAACCATTTGTTGCTGCCAGGACAATAGACTACGGATATGTTATTTTCTTTTAAAATACGAATATCCTCTGTGGTAACAAGGTTTAAGTGAATGCCTGCGGCTTCTTTTAGTATTCCCAGATTATGCAGATATTGGACAGGTGTGGTTTGCGGGGGAGTCCATTTATCGTTCCATGCGCCAAATTCTATTAGTAAATCTTTCATAGCGCCGGAACCGGTTTTTATAAATTCCATCTCTTCGGGCATTTCGGAGATATGGATTGCAAAGGGGAGATTTTTTTCTTTTGCAAGGGCATGACTTTCCTTTAATAATTCTTTTGATACGGAATAGGGGGCGTGAGGGGCAATGCCGAAGTTTACAGTGATGAGTGATGAGTGATGAGTGATGAGTTTAGAATCAATTCCAGAATTTAATAATCCCTTTAACTTTCTCAACTTTTCATGCTTCTGTTCGGGATTGAAACCGCTGAACTCAAGAAATATAGTCCCTTTCAACCCCTTCTCTTTAAGTATCCTGCCTGCAATGCCGGTTTGGGAAAAATCGCCTATCGATGTGGCTCCTGATGATATAAGCTCATCTGCTCCGTTTTTAATAGCAGATGTAATTTCCTTTTCGCTGAGACCTTTTCTAATCGCTACAACCTCCCTTGCCCAATCTGTAAATGAGATCCCCTCTTTAATCTTCCCTCTGAATCCTGTTAATTCCAAATGCGCATGGGCATTGACCAGCCCCGGCATTAGTATCTTATCTGAACAATCTATTACCTCATCGCAGGGAAGACTCGACAGGTCTTTTTTCTCTCCTATTGCTTTAATTGTATTATCTTCTATGACGACTATCCCGTCTTTTATTGGAGAAGAGGTAACCGGCAATATCCAATCCGAAATAATCTTTACAATTCTTTTTTCATGCTTCATAGATATATTATAACCATCTTTACATTGAAGTTGAATTTTAATCTCTTTGCTGGTAGTATATTTTTTACTGGGGGATCGTCTAACGGCAGGACGGCAGACTCTGGATCTGTCTATCTAGGTTCGAATCCTAGTCCCCCAGCCAAAAGATTATTAGCCACGGATTTTTACAGATAAACACAGCGTGGCAAAGCCACAACCAAAAAACAAAAGACTTGAACACGAATTGGCACGAATGGACGAATTACACAAAAATAAAAGCGTCAGAGTTAAAAAAACTTTGACACTTTGACACTTTGACACTTTGACTCTTTGATACTTTATTCGTGCTATTCGTATATTCGTGTAATTCGTGTTCCGGAATTTTATCAGTGTCTTCAGTGGTTTTCTCCATTTCTATTTAATCTTTTTTCTTTAGTCTGTGTAAGTCTGTGGCTATTCTTTTCTTTTCCCATTTATTTGCATTAGGAGGAAGCGAATGAAAGCAGTGGTATTTGACGGGACTTTGAAGGTCTGCGATTTAGAACAGCCGAAGAGGAAAAAAGACGAGGTATTGATTAAGGTATCTCATGCAGGCATTTGCAATACCGACCACGAGATAATAAAGGGATATATCCCGAACTTTAAAGGTATATTGGGGCATGAGTTCTTTGGTTTTGTTGTTGATGCAGATGATTCAAGATACATTGGCAAGAGGGTTACGGGTGAAATCAATATTGCATGCGGAGATTGTGAATTCTGCAAAAATGGGCTTGGCAGGCATTGCCCGAATCGTTCGGTTTTAGGAATATTGAATAAGGATGGAGCATTTGCCGAATTTATAACACTCCCTATAAAAAATGTCGTTGAAATCCCTCCCAATATTCCAGATAGTCATGCAATCTTTATCGAGCCGCTTGCCGCCGCAGTGGAGATATTGGAGCAAATGACAATTACACAAGACCACTCTGTCCTTTTAATAGGCGACGGAAAGCTCGCCATACTTATTGCTTATGTCTTAAAGTCAACCGGATGCAAGCTGACGGTAGCCGGCAAACATGGGCATAAGCTGAAATTATTGGAGGAAAGCGGTATTAAAACAATTCTATTGTCTAACTTTGAGAAGACACAATTTGATATTTGTGTGGAGGCTTCGGGTAATCCATCGGGGTTTAACCTTGGACTCGAATGCGTAAAGCCGAGGGGGACTTTGATTTTAAAAAGCACATACACCGCTCCGTTCAGTTTTAATCCCTTCTCTATTATTGTAAATGAAATAACTGTTTTAGGCTCACGTTGCGGCAGATTTGACAGGGCAATCCAATTTTTGCAGACCCATAGATTTCCCCTTGAAAGACTCATAAGCTCTGTCTTCGATTTGAAGGATGCCGTTGCTGCCTTTGAGTTTTCCGCACGACATGAGAGTTTGAAGGTTTTGCTGCGGATAAGCTGATATAGACTTTATTTCATACCTACATACACCACTGCAATGCCGAATGTAAGAGGAAAATGCTGCACATTATTTAATCCTTCTTCCTCCATAATCTTTTTAAAATTTTTACTATCCGGAAATTCCATGACAGAGTCGGGCAGGTATCGATAGGCGTATCTCTTGCCAGAGATAATGCCTCCTATAAAAGGGAGAATCCTTTTAAAATATAAGTAATAGAGTTTTTTAAATAGCCTGTTGGATGGGCTTGTAAATTCCAGTATAACCATCTTTCCGTTTTTCTTTATAACCCTCCTCATTTCCCTGACTCCCTTTCTGACATCCGAGAAATTTCTCACCCCGAAGGCAGAAATAGCGCCGTCAAAGTAGCTGTCATCAAATGGCAGTCCCAGTGCATTTGTCTGTAAAAGGCTTATGTTTTCGGAAAGTCCCTCCCGCTCGATTTTTTTCCTCCCTTGATATATCATCTCCTCGCTGAAATCCACTCCAACAACCTTTTTATCCTCCCCTCCTGTTTTTACGATTTCTATCGCACAATCCCCTGTCCCTGTCGCCACATCTAAAAAGAGACAGCCTTCCGTTTTTAAAAGCTCTTTTACGGCAAATCGTCTCCAATATACATCCCTCCTCAAGCTCAACAGCCTGTTTAACAAATCATAGCGATGGGCTATATTGGAGAACATATCCCTTACGAAAATATCCTTGTCTTTATATTTCAGCATGAAATTATTTTAGCATGGGCATCGTTTTTATGGTAATTTAATCGTATAGACTTTTAATAACGAGGCGGAAGCATCGTTGTTTGTAAATATAAAATTGGAGGAATTTAATATGCCTGAAAAAAAGATATGCCCTATTCTCCAGCCTGACCATCACGGGAAACCACAGGAATGTCTATCGGATAAATGCGGCTGGTGGGATGGAATGGAGGGCAGATGTGCAGTAGCGGTAATTTCTTTCTTTTTGAGAATGGGTATACGGGTGAAGAAGTGATTATAGGACAAAGCCATGGAAAAAGATTATGAGACTCACAGCATCCCTATGTTAAATACTATGGAATCTATAGAAGAAGAAAGCGAAAGAAAAAAGAGGTTCCCTTTCTTTCACCTCTTTCTGCTTATCATAACATTTATAAGCACCATGCTTGCAGGAGCGCTGCAGGAGGGGATAGATCCTATAACCCAGCCGCATCTTATATATAAAGGACTCCCGTTCTCTCTTACGCTTCTTCTTATACTCGGCACCCACGAATTAGGACACTACATTGTCTCGAAGAGAAGCAGGGTGAGCGCAACCCTGCCGTATTTTATACCCGCCCCCTCGTTTATCGGCACATTCGGCGCATTTATTAAAATGGAGTCTCCAATACCGGACAGGAGGGCGTTATTAAAAATAGGGGTTGCAGGGCCACTTGCCGGATTCATTGTTGCATTGCCTGCAATCATTATCGGGCTTGAGATGTCCGAAGTCAGAGAGCCTTCTCATAAAGAGGGTGGCATATCCCTCGGCTCGTCACTTCTCCTATCCTTTCTGACAAGATTAATACTCGGAGTTTCGGATGATTCGGCAGACATCCTTCTTCATCCTGTAGGATTTGCGGGATGGATAGGATTGTTCGTAACCGCCCTTAACCTGCTTCCAATGGGTCAATTGGACGGCGGGCATATAATATATTCGGTATCGAAGAAACTGCACAACTCGTTCTCATGGATTGCCTTTGTCATGCTTTTTCCTCTTGGATTTTTATGGGAGGGGTGGTTTTTCTGGGGTATGGCGGTATTTATCCTTGGAAGGGGTCATCCTCCATCGATTGATGAAACAGTCCCTCTTGAAAGGGGAGATAAGATATTGGGCGCTGCTGCATTAATCATCTTTATAATAACTTTCATCCCGGTCCCGTTTAAAATCTGATTTCAGGAACAAGCCGTCTACATACTAACCATTTAAGACACAGGACTCAAATTCCTTGCCCTTTCGAATCCGATTTGGAGCGCCTTTTTGTTTAAATCCAGAAATGCAGGCGGAACCCTTGCAAGAACTGCTTTTTCAATTGCCTCATGCGACACGATTTTGGTTAATTCCACAATCATCCCAAGCGAGATAATATTTGCAGTTATTATCTTGCCAAGCTCATCTCTTGCAACTGTAGATATAGGATAGCTGTATATCTTAAAATCTCCTTTGGGATTATCCTTTACCTCAGATGAATCAAGAAGGAGAATGCCGCCCTTTTTAATATCTTTATGATATTTATTGGATGCCTCCTGTGTCATTGCAAGCATGGCGTCAATACTCGTTGCCTTCGGGTAGTCTATCTCTTCGTCGCTGATTATAACCTCGCTGCGAGATGCGCCGCCCCTCGATTCCGGCCCATAAGACTGGCTTTGAGAGGCATTTTTACCATCGTATATCGAGGCAGCCTCTGCTATTATTATCCCTGCTAAAATCATCCCCTGCCCGCCCGAGCCGCTAAATCTCATTTCATATCTATAGCCCATATTCTCCTCCAGATTATATAAATTTGTTTAACTTATGACATTTTAATTATTCAACAAAACAGTGGCTTTGTTCTACACCATCTGTATTTTTTAAAGAATAATAATTATGCATATATCAATCTGCTGCCCTTCGGTTCAGGAATTGAATCTCCAAATTCCCTTGCCGTATCTATCCATAACCGAATCGCATCTTGTGCATTCTTCAGAGCATCTTCAGGGGTGCCGCCATGTGCCATGCAGCCCGGAAGTTCCGGCACTTCTGCTATAAAGGCATCATCCTCATTGCTCCAGTATATTAAGGTTTCATATTTATACATTATTTACCTCCAACTCTATATTTTACAAGAACATTTCTTACCTGTTTAACCTGATATGGTTTTGCTTTATTTCCATCTCGCTGGAGGTTAATTTTTTCCATAACTCATTCTTTTCTAAAAATATAGTGACTCCCTCTAATTCTTTCTTCAAACCCAACTTTTTTCAATAAGCTGCATAAATCAGCAAAATGGATATTTGCATCAGAAATCCCGCTAAGGATTCTAACCAAAAGTTTTTCGTATTTATCCATTAAACTATTTATCCCAAAATCTGTAAGTCGCTATTTTCCCCCTGCCTTTTCCACAAGTTTTGCATACTCGGCAGTGTATTCAGGTCTCTCGTTTCTTGAAAGTATTCCTCTTATCAATTTACCCTGAAGTTTTTCGGGGGGCAAACCTGCCGCCTGTTTGACGGATATTGTCCCGTCCTTTTCTATCTTTTCCATCATCTCAGATGCGGTTTTAAATTTATTCAACCTGCCATAATATACAGGGCAGGAATCAATAATATCTATAACTGCCGTTCCCTTGTGGCCGATTGCCTCATATAAGGTTTTTTCCAATTCCGCATAGTGATACGCCGTCCCTCTTGCCACAAAGGTAGCGCCTGCCGCCTCTGCCATCTTGCATACATCGAAGGGAGGCTCGATATTTCCATAGCGGCTTGTCGTTGCAATCATACCCTGCGATGTAGTCGGCGAGAACTGGCCGCTTGTCATACCGTAAATATGGTTGTTATAGACCATGATAACCATATCTATATTTCTTCTGCATGTGTGAATAAAATGATTGCCGCCGATAGCGAGGGCATCCCCATCCCCTGTTGTAACGATAACCTTTAAATTAGGTTTTGCCATCTTTATTCCTATTGCAAAGGCAAGCGCCCTTCCATGTAATGTGTGAAGGGTATTGAAATTTACATAGCCCGGTGTCCTGCTGGAGCAGCCTATACCGGATACGATAGCAAACTCGTCATTGGGGCGTCCTGTTGTGTCAATTGCCCTCAAAAGACTTTTCAAGACTATTCCATGCCCGCATCCCGGACACCATATATGGGGAAGCTTTCCTTTCCTTATATATTTTGAGTAATCGAAAGGAACTTGTTTTGCCTTCTTTGATTTTTTTGGCGCTATTGTTGTTTCCATATTTATCTCCTTCCTTTATGCAATCTTTTCTATTTCATCCATGATTTTTTTAGGATAGATTGCCTCTGTATCTACCTTAAAAATCCCTTTTACTTCACATTCTCCCTTCGATGCCCTGACGACTTCGTGATAGACCTGTCCAAGGTTCATCTCCGGAACGATAATTGCCTTTGCCTGTTTTGCCAGACTGTGAACAGACTCATCGGGGAATGGCCAGATGGTCAGGGGTCTGAGCATGCCTGCTTTAATGCCTTTCTTTCTCATTTCTTTTACTGCAAATTTAGCGGATTTTGAAGACACGCCGTAGGCGACTACGGCTATCTCTGCATCATCGAGATAAAACTCCTCATTTTTGCATATCTTATCGGCATTTTTATTTATCTTATTTACAATCTTCTCGTTTGCCTCTCCGATAAGCTTTGTATTATTCGTCGGGAAGCCGTCCTCTGCATGATAGAGGCCTGTTACATGGAACCTGTAACCCTCGCCATAGGCGGCAAGAGGCGCTATAGAGCCGTTACTCGATGCGTATGGTTTATATTCCTCCGGTTTGCAATTTGGTTTTTTCCTCTCCACAACGTCTATTTCTCCCGGCTCCGGTATAGTAATCGCTTCTCTCATGTGTCCTATGATTTCATCATACAGCAAAATAACAGGCGTTCTGTAAGTTTCCGACAGGTTGAATGCCCGTATCGTCTCATGCAAAATTTCCTGAACCGACGCCGGGGTTAATGCTACTGCCGGATGGTCTCCATGGGTCCCCCATTTCGCCTGCATAACATCGGACTGGCTTGGTCCGGTAGGGAATCCGGTTGATGGCCCGCTCCTCATTACATTTACTATTACGGTTGGAATTTCTGTCAGACAGGCATAACCAAGTCCCTCCTGCATCAATGAAAACCCGGGTCCGCTGGTGGCGGTCATGCTTTTCATGCCCCCAAGGGCAGCGCCGATAATAGCGCAAACAGAGGCAATCTCATCCTCCATCTGCATGAAAACTCCCCCTATCTTAGGAAGCCTTACAGAAAGGGTTTCTGCAATCTCCGTCGAGGGGGTTATAGGATAGCCTGCGTAAAACCTGCATCCTGCATATATTGCGCCCTCGCTGCATGCCTCATTCCCCTGCATAAATTTTTTCTTCTTCTCAGCCATTATGCCTCCATAAAATATTGCAAAGAATCTTTTTTTGAACGACTTTTTAAATTTTCTTTTGTTCCTTATTAATAAAAAATCGTTCAAAAGAAAATTTAACGGAAGTGAAAAAAAAGATTCTTTGCAGTAATCTCAAAACACCTGTATTGCAAAATCAGGACACCTTAAATCACAAAGTTGACACCTCGTGCATGCCTCAAGATTTTTCACTGCGACTAAATTTCCTCTAAGCTCCAAAACCTCCGTAGGGCAAAAGTCTACGCATATACCGCATCCCTTGCAATAGGTTTCGTTTATTACGATATTGGGCAAATCGCTTCCCTTTTCAGTCTCCTCGACTCTGGATAAATCTTCTGCTATTTCCACCTCAGCCACTTTATATCCCTCCCTTCAAAGCGTCAAAGAGTAATCATCTTAAAAAACTGCAACTGTTTCACAAACAAATTTCTGCTTAATATAATAAATCGAAACAGGCTGATAGTCGAGAAACTTTCCACTCACTTCCGTTATTTTTTCTTTTGCTTTATTATTAATTTTTTAAGGAACAAAAGAAAAAATAAAAAGTCGTCCGTGGAAAGTTTCTCCACTGAACAGCTGCAAAAAACCTTATTTCCTGCTTTTTGACCTTTTTGCTTTTTGTTTAATTTTTTTCTTAGATGCCGCTTTCACCTTTTTTGCCGGTTTATATTTTTTGCTTTTTGATTTTCTGCCTTGTAAAACTTCTGCCATTGTTCTTCCAATATCAGCAGGGCTTTTACAGACCCTGATACCTGCCCTTTCCATTGCCACCATCTTTTCTTCGGCAGTCCCTTTGCCTCCGGATATTATAGCGCCTGCATGCCCCATCCTCTTGCCTTTTGGCGCCGTAACCCCTGCTATATAGCCTATGACAGGCTTTTTCATATTCTTTTTGACAAATTCTGCCGCCTCTTCCTCTGCAGTCCCGCCTATCTCTCCTATCATTACCACTGCTTCTGTTTTTTTATCTTTTGCAAACATCTCGAGGACATCAACGAAATTCGTTCCGTTTACAGGGTCTCCGCCTATTCCAACGCAGGTTGACTGCCCAAGACCGAGCCGTGTAAGCTGGTCAACAGCCTCATAAGTCAATGTCCCGCTCCTCGATACAACGCCAATCTTTCCTGCCTTGTGAATATGCCCGGGCATAATACCAATCTTGCACTCTCCAGGGGTTATAACACCGGGGCAGTTAGGGCCAATGAGTCTGGACTTCTTGCCACCCATAAACCGTTTAACTTTAACCATATCAAGAACAGGTATCCCCTCTGTTATACATACGACAAGTTCTATGCCTGCATCTACTGCCTCCATTATAGCATCTGCTGCAAAGGCAGCAGGAACATATATAACAGACGCATTAGCGCCGGTCTTTTTAACGGCCTCATCAACAGTATCGAATACAGGGATGCCATCAACATTTGTCCCGCCCTTACCAGGCGTAACACCGCCAACCATCTTTGTGCCATAAGCAACCATCTGCTTTGTATGAAATGTCCCTTGCTCTCCTGTAATCCCCTGACATATAACCTTTGTATTTTTATTAACAAGTATGCTCATGAAACCTCCACTATGCTTGATTTTTGGTCAATTCAACTATTTTATTTACATAAGAAAGTATGTCATCCTTTG
>CAYMMR010000045.1:0-9020 GCA_964391545.1 uncultured Nitrospinota bacterium
TTTGGACAATTTTTGCAACCACTTTGTCCGACGATTTACGCGCCATGCTGCCTCATAAATTGCAAAAGAAAACATGGAACCTTAACGAAAGCATGCCGCTCATTATGAACAATGCAGAATACATCTCCCTTGTAACGTCTTTATTCGAAGGGGAAAACTTCAGAGTGATTGCGGTGCTCCAGCGCTCCCTCCTCGAGGCGCTGCAGCCTTACATGAGGCTGCGGCTTATCATGGCCGGACTATTTGCCGTTGGCATGGTGTTATCTATAGCAGGAGGGATATTGATTGCACGCACCGTAACCAAACCTGTGCTGACCCTCGCAGAAGGGATGCGTAGAATAGATGAGGGTGACTATACCAGATTCGTTGCTATTAAACAGAAGGATGAGATTGGCAAACTTGCTAATACTTTTAACAGTATGATAAAGGGACTCGCTGAAAAAGATCGTGTGCGCAACCTCCTTGGCAAGGTAGTGTCGGTAGCCGTAGCAGAAGAACTATTAAGAAAAGATTTAGAGCTTGGCGGCGAAGAGCGGGAAGTTACGGTTCTATTCTCCGATTTGAGAAATTTTACTGCTCTTTGCGAACATCGTTCTCCGAAAGACATACTATCCCTGCTGAATGCCTATTTTACTAAGATAAGCGCTGTTGTAGAAGCGAATGGAGGGGTAGTGGACAAGTATATTGGCGACTCCATAATGGCGCTTTATGGCGCACCCCTGCGGCATGAAGACGATGCAGAACGCGCCGTCGATACGGCAATGAACATGTGCCGGGCGCTTGACGACCTCAATGCCGATTTTAGGCTTAGAGGGATCCCCCGGCTTGACATGGGTATTGGAATAAATACAGCCTTTGTAGTTGTAGGGAATATGGGCTCGCAATCACGGCTTAATTACACTGTTATCGGCGATGGAGTAAACCTGGCATCGCGATTGGAAGGACTTAGCAAGAAATACGGCGTTTCGATAATAGTGAGCGAGTCAACACGGGCAATGGTTCCGGATTTTATATTCCGGGAATTAGATAAAGTAATCGTCAAAGGCAAGACGGAACCGATTGTAATTTATCAGCCTATAGGAAAAAGCGGCAGCATAAGTCAGGCTATGCTCGATGAGTTGAACGCATACCACGAAGGATTGAAGTATTATCGCGCCAGACAATGGGATACAGCGATGTCGAGATTTATCGAATTAAAAACATGCAATCCCGATTGCTATCTATACCGGTTCTATATAAACATTATCGCAGATTTTCTCCGTAATCCGCCCGGTATGGAGTGGGATGGCACCAGCATATTTTATGAGAAGTAATATATGTCAAACATGCAACACCCAGACTATAATCGCTATTCTTAAATATTAATTGTGTTGTCCCTTTTAAAAACTAAATAGTTAAGATAAATATTCTTGACACAAAGAGATACCTTTTTTTAAAAATATCGGGGGTGTATTATTTGAATGAGGAAAAAGAACTATCTGGCACACTAAAAACAAACATGCTTTTCAAGATAAAATGAAATACCTATGTTTGCCGAAACCGAATAGGATGAGTTTAAAAGAAATAAAGAAATCTTGTAACTATTCAGCAAATTACAATATTCCCCCTTAATAAAGGGGGTTGGGGGGTTGTTTAAACTTTAATGCAGTGTATTACAACCCCCTTTGTCCCCCTTTTATAAGGGGGAATTTAATGGAAATTTATTTGCTGAATAGTTACGAAATCTTTTAAAAATAAAACTATGTTATAATGGCGTTACATAAAGTCAAAAAAACAATAAGTTAACATTTTAAGAAATACATTGCATACGATTCAGAGGTTAGCATGAAAACAGTAACTATACCTTATCCGGAAGGTCTTCCACAGTCATTGAAGCTGTCCGATTCGGAATTTTCCGATGAGTTGAGATTTCTTGCAGCAGCCAAGCTCTTTGAATTGGGGAAAATTTCTTCAGGCAAGGCAGCAAAAATGGCAGGATTCGATAGGGTATCTTTTCTTGAAAAACTTGGGTCTTACAGGATACCGGCGATAAATATACAATCGGAAGAAATAGAAAAAGAGATTGAGGCGATAAGAACTCTAAAATGAATGCTGTCGTCAACACGAGCCACCTTTTATTCCTATCTAAAATCAACAGACTTCCAATCCTCAAAAAATTTGGAAAGATTCTTGTTCCAAGTGGCGTTATGGCTGAGATAAGAAGAAAGCAGGATGATTCTTTAGCTGCAATTATTAAGGCTTCCAAGAACTGGCTCAATATCAAATCCGTAAAAGATAAAAATTTGTTTGATGTGCTTACAAAGGAATTGGGCGAAGGTGAGGCAGAGGCAATATGTCTTGCTCTTGAACAAAAAGTAAAATGGGTTATTCTTGACGACCAAGATGCCCGTCGGTTTGCTCATAGGTATGGATTATCTGTTGTAGGAACATTAGGTCTTCTTGCATGGGCAAAAAAGAAAGGGCTTATTGCAAATTTCTATTCCGAAATCGTAAAACTCCGTAAGGCAGGTTTTTACGCAAATTCGTTACTTATTGAAAAAATATTAAAAGAAACAGGCGAGAGAGGCATTAATTGACTACTAACATACATAATGAACCCAAAAAATGCGTGAAAGACCTTATGTCCCTTCCGCTTGCCGTTCAGACAGCCGTCCATGGCTGTCTGAACTGTGGAAATTTTCACTTTTTACCATCCATGGAAAAGTGAAAATTTGACAGTCGCTACAAGGACATAAGGTCTTTTATATAAATCGTTCGTGCATAATCTGGGATGAAACCAATGATTAACAGACTTCAAGGCACCGATGGTGTGAGGAGGGATGTCAGGCTATCGTCCGATCCTTCGGTAAAAGGAATGCCGCCGCTTCGGGCATTCATTGAAAAAGATGTTATTACCGAAGAATTTATGGAATTATACACATTCTGTCATGTAAAAGATTCGATAGAACGGGGTGAAATGAAAACCGGAGACGAAATCGTCGTCGGCTGGGACCCGCGCGACACGGAAGGAATGTTTACATCTGCCGCTGTCAATGGAATACGAAAGGCAGGAGGAAAGACTGTAGTAGCGGGTATTGCGCCTACTCCTGCAATTCCAATTTATACGCTTTACAGAGGCGCAATGGGCGGATTCATGATTACTGCCTCTCACAACCCAAAGGGACAGAACGGGATAAAAATTTTTAAATATAATGGATTGAAGTTTTTCCCGGAAGATGATATAAGACTTACAAAAAAGATATATGAAACCGACTACAATAGCATCAGAGGATTAAATACAGAGGGTAAAATCGAGTATGCCCATGATGATGCAGTAATGGTGTTCGCTGAATTTTCCTGTGATTACAGAAATTCATGGGTTCGGAAATCCGGCATTTTTTCAAAAATAATTTTGATTGTTGACACTGCAAACGGTTCTTTTTCAGGAATAGCGGCTGATGTTTTTAAAAGATTGGGGTTCAGAGAGGTAATCGAGGCTAACAACAGCCTTAATGGCAATGTAAATCTCAACTGCGGTGTGGTGAATCTGGAGGGGGTATCTTATATTACATCCGATATGATTAAGACAGGCGAAAGATTCGAAAAAAACAAAGCCGTAAATAAGGTTTTTGAAATCGGAAGGGAGCAAAAAGCAGAGATTGAAAAAAGAGATGTCAGGGTATCGGGCGCGGTATTCGATGCGGATGGAGACAGGTTTTATCGTATAGATTATAACCCTTTCGATGACAGGGTGATTGTCCTCTCTGGAGATGAGACTGCATTTTTGCAGGCGATGTATCTTATGGAAACAGACCATGACAAATATAAAAATTCTCTTTATGTCAACACAGTAGAAAGCGACCTCAATGCTGCTATTGCCGCTGAAAGGCTCGGCTTTAAGACCGTAATTACAGGGGTGGGCGATAAGTGGCTTCTCAAGGAGGCTATTCAGTCCGATAATTTTGCGGTAGGCAGCGAAGAGAGCGGACATAATATTACAAAAGGGTATTTAAAAACCAGAGATGGCAGAGAAATATCCATATTTGCCGGCAATGGATTGAAGAGCGCAATAAATACCTTTGCTGCATCGGAGTCAATCTTATGCAGTTTAGACGGCAGGACATATTTTCAAAAACTTCATCATCCCTTTGAGCATGGATTTAAAAAGACCTTTTATATTTATAACACCGATAAATACAAATTGACAAAAGGAACCGATTTGTGGAAGAATCTGGAAAAATTTATAAAAAACATCATCGCAGAACAATTTGGAAAAGATGTGAAACTGTGCTTAAAGGAAAGGGACGAGGAGCCGGATATGCTTTATATGGCTATATATAACTCCCCCTATTCCCCCTCTTTATTAAAGAGGAGGGAGGGGGAGTTGCGTGGATGTATATTTGTGAGAAATTCAGGGACAGAGGATAAGACAGGTATAAATGTGCGGGGCTCGCTGCACGACAAAGATAAACTTATGTATGCAGGTGAAAGGGTAAGGGATTATCTCAAACCGGTAATTAGTAAACAGTGAACGTTAAGCAGTTATTTTTGCTGTTCACTGTTCACTGACCGCTATTAACTAAAAAAGGGAGGTGGGTATGTTAAAAATCGAAGATTTGTTCGAGCATTTGCCGGACTTCAGGCATAAGGCTATATTCGAAGGCGCGGGGTATTACTGGGAAGTAATAGGAAGGATTAATAAATATATAAAAGATTGGTTTAAGGATATAGAAAAGACAGTCCAGCCAAAGATGATTATCGAAGGGGTGAGTCTTCAAGAGGTGAGGGATGAGAAGGACAATCTGATAGATAAGATATTATATGTAGGAAGGGAGGTTAAGATAAGTTCTGACCTATTTTTAAAAGAATTGGGCATATTTATAGGGAGCGGGACAGTGCTCGAGCCGACTGCCATTATCAAATCCCCTGCAATTATCGGCAACAACTGCGAAATAAGGCAGGGCGCTTACTTTAGGGGGAATGTAATAGTAGGAGATAAGTCCGTAATAGGACACACAACCGAGATAAAAAATTCTCTATTCATGAATCATTCCGAAGCAGGTCATTTTGCTTATATAGGAGACAGTATTGTTGGAAATTATGTAAATCTTGGGGCAGGGACAAAACTTGCGAATCTTCAATTCAGAACGCCCGAAGAAAAGAGGACAGGCAGGATAAATACAATAAAAATACATATCGAAGGAAAGGTTGTAGATATAGGCATGAAAAAATTCGGCGCAGCGCTCGGTGATTATGTCGAGATTGGGTGCAATACGGTTACCTCGCCGTGTGCCGTCATCGGCAAGAATACATGGGTATATCCGAATCTTACTGTGAAAAAGGGATTTTACCCGCCCAATTCGGTAATAAGATCGAACATTGAAAACATAATAGGTCAGAAAATAGCCAAGGGGCACATGCACCATCACCATAATTCTCCTCCCTCAGGAGAGAAGGAAGTGTAGAAGGTTGGGTTTTATGCAAAATATTCTGATTATTCGCGGCGGCGCATTGGGAGATTTCATTTTAACCTTTCCGGCGCTGCATGCTTTGCGAAAATCATTTCCCGATGCTCATATAGAATTAATGGCAAGCCCCTCTTTTCTTCCACTGTCGAGAAAATATATAGATAAAGGCGAGGGCATCGATAAAAATGGTATATGGAATTTTTTCGCCAGGAATGGAGAATTGCCTGAGGATCTAAAAAAATACTTCCGCAGGTTTGACCTTGTTATACTCTTAAGACCTGACAAAGAAGGCGCCTTCAGAGAGAATCTTAAAATAGCAGGAGTTAAAAAAAATGTTTACCATAATACTGCCTCGATAAATAATAAACATTTCTCCATCCAGATAATAGATTCCTTATTGCCTCTTGGTGTAACGGATAATGAATATATACCTGAGATTGATTTTACAGAGGAAGAAATAGAATTTGCAGAGGAGTTTCTAACCCCCCTTCATCCCCACTTTATAAAAGGTGGGAGCAATAGCTGTGATGTAGCTGCAATCCATCCTGGAAGCGGCAGCGAAAAAAAGAACTGGACGGCCGAGGGATTTGCAGAGGCGGCAAAGATTTTATCGGAGAGAGGTTTTAAAGTAGTTCTTATTTCAGGGCCTGCAGATAAAAAGACAAATGAGAAATTTTTAAATCTATTAGACTTCAGCCCTGTAATAGCAGAAAATCTCCCGATTATGAAACTGGCTGCAATCATAAAAAGATGCAGCTTTTATATCGGCAATGACTCGGGAGTTACCCATCTTGCAGCTTTAACAGGCATAAAAACCATTGCAATTTATAGCCATACAGACCCTGCCGTATGGCATCCTATAGGGAAAAAAGTAACTGTTATTAAAAGGGATTGGCTGGAAGATGTAGGCGCAAAAGAGGTATTGGCTTATTTATAATTGCTTTCCCGATTTACCATAGAAATACCCTTAAATATGTAATATATTTTTTTAACAAAATGAAATATAAAAAATAACAACTGATTCTTTTTAATTAAGATATGGTGTCTGGAAAATATGATATTGTTAAACAAATAAGAAATCCTTCCATAATACTCAGTTGGGGAAATCTTGCCATAATATCGAAGTTCTTGAGGTTCCAGACTGCATATAGATATTTGGGATTTATAGGAATAATAACCACCGAACAGACTCCAATTTTTCTTTTGATTTTCATCGAGCATTTCATAAACATTAGTGCCTGGAAACGGAAGCAATATGGCAAACCCGCAAAAATCTGCCTTTATCTCTTTGGCAAAATTCATCGTCTTTAAAATGGTTGCATAAGTATCCAGCCTGTTTCCATAAATAAAATATGCAGATGTCATCAGCCCGTTTTCCCTTGCCTGTTTGAAAGCAGTCCGCACCTCCTGCAGGGTGATTTTTTTGTTAATATCCTTTAAAACCTCATCATCCCCCGACTCAACCCCGAACTCTATTCCGTAACATCCATGAGACTTCATCATCGCCATAACTCCATCATCCAATGTATCGACCCTTCCGAGGCATTTCCATGAAATCTTTAGCCGATTGTTTTTCAATTCATCGCAAAAACTCCTGAGCCAATTTTTATTAACGGCAAAAAGATCGTCGATGAATTGTATATCATTAATTTTATAATGCTCTTTCAAGTGAATTATCTCCTTAATTACATTTTGAGGGCTTCTCCTCCTGTAACTCGTTCCAAATGTCCCTTTATAACAAAATGAGCAGTTCCATGGGCATCCCCTTGAAGTAATAATCGGCGCAACCCGATTTCCTATCTCCATTCTCCGGTTCCGATACCTGTATCCCTTTTTAAAAACAACTTCAATTGCCGGCATGGGAAGAGTATCTATATCCTTTATCAATTGACTGAAAGACGTTCCAATGATTTTATCCTCCATTCTGTAATATATGCCTGCAACATCGGGAACCGCCCCTGCTTTAATGTGTGTAAGCAAATCTCTCATGGTATCTTCCCCCTCTCCTGCAACAAGGAAGTCTATTTCGCTACATTCCTCCATTGTTTGACGGGGCAGGGCAGATGCGTGGGGGCCTCCGGCAACTATAAAGCACCCTTTCAGCTTCGATTTCACCGTCCTAATGAATTCATAATGTTCATTCAGGCCGCTTGTATATAGACTGAATCCGCAAACATTAGGCTTAAAATCTACCACCTGTTTAATAATATTATCCACGCTTTCGTTCACAGCCCCGGCATCTAAGTAATCAATATCATATCCCTCTGCCTGTGCTATGGCGCACAAATAAAGAAGCCCAAGCTGGGGGTATTCGTTTTTCGTTTTTCCATCTTTAAAATTTATAAATGATATTTTCATATCGCTTCGTTTCCGCAGATTATGGGTGGTAATACCCGATAAGAAGATTCATTAATCTGTTTTTAAGAGAGACCCTGGGACGATACCCGTAATATATATGAACCATATCAACTGTTATTCTATTTCCCTCTATAAAATCTATCCAGAGATTCATCAGACCGATTCTTTCGACTGCAGCCTGTGGATTATCGAATGGCGAAACATCGCCATAAACGGAAAGATTCCTTTTGATGTGCCTGCCTATTTGTCCATTTTCTTCTTTATATATCATAAAAGGGGATAAGAAGACAGAAGGAAGGATTGAAATAAATTTTCCGCTCCTTTTATAAGTTTTCAATATGCCTTCCAAAGCAAATTCCTTTCCGAATCCTTCATAAAAGAGCATCCTTCCATTCAAAAAACTTCCAACAGGCAATATTTTTTGTGAAGGACTGCATTTGGAAGCTGCCTCTTGAATGCGATTTCCGGTTTTTTCTATAAGCTCGGTTGATATCCATATTGCATTTAATATAAGGTCATACAGTCTTTTATATCTATCCCAGCCAAGGAGAAACCATTCTCCTCTGAGCTTATTTACCTCCGAATTAAAGCGATTCCATTCTTCGTCTTCTCCCACGATTCCTGCGGCAATGGATAGAGGATATTGAAGGGAATTTATCAAGAGAATGGCCCGCCTTATGTTAAAAATTTTTTCCTTAAAAAGCTCAAGGAAGACCTTTGGATAAAAGTGGCTGCATACCTCGAGCAATATAAGCAGATTGAATATTTCTTCATCTTTTTTTTTATGCTGTTCCACCCTTTCACCCGAGAGCCATACGAGATTTGAAAGCGGGAGTATTTTATAAAAATTATAAAATATCTCCTTATTAACTATAATAGGCGGGGTATTATTGTAGAGGTATCTTTCCTTCTGAGTAAAAGGCGCATATATGTCCTTTTTCCAAATACATTTTCCGGGTTTATCGTTTAATATCATCAGAAAATCGAGGTCGGAAATTCCGGGGTGTCTGATGAACCCGAATTGATAAATAGAAGCTAAACATGGATTCACAGCAAAAACTTCGATAAATCGTTTTTTGGCAGATTCATATTCTTCCATTCGGCAAGGGATAGGCTCATTTCCCCATTTTCTTCCCTCGAATGGGAAAAGCCTTGTTATTTCGGAAAGCAGTTTTTTCTCTTCAGGCATTAAATTTGCTCCTCAATCTCATCCAT
>CAYMMR010000045.1:9030-12713 GCA_964391545.1 uncultured Nitrospinota bacterium
TCATCCATGCCGTTTCCAGCAAAAACAGGGTATCATCGAGTAATTTCTCGTAATCAATCGAATATTTATGAAACAGCCCTCTCTTTTTATTAAACATATTTTTTAAGATTTTTTCCAATACATAAGGAGATAGATAGAATAATTCTATAGGCAATACCCTGTGAAAATAGTCGGCCGACCATGACGCCCATACCCTGTTGGCTGTTGATATAGGGAGCCATTCTTCGCCGGTAAAATCCGCCTTTGCCTTTTCAAAGGCATATTTCTTATAGCAATGCATTCCCTTTGCCTGAAGATAAAAGAGCGGGAAATTATATATCTTATGGAGCAGCATCCTGATATTGTTATTTGACAGCATCCCTATATTCTCCATCTTCATTTTTCTTATAAAATGCAATTCATCCTTCCAGAATATCTCTATAGCTTCTGCTTTGTAATCTCTGATTAAAAAATCCATAGCAATATCCTCTTCAAAAAAAGACTTTGAATGCTCAAACAACTCCAGAGGGAAATATGTCTGCGGATACCATGCCATATCCTGTTCTGCAATAACAAAAAAGCCATGAGATTGAAACGGGTCTGTCCAATAGAAGATGCCTGTCATGCGGTAAAGTTCTCTTTGCAGGGCGAGCAATTGCCGCGGGTCCAAAATGGTTTCTTTATTGATAATTATAAAGGTATCTATATCGCTCCAATTTTTCACAAAATCATTGGTAGAGAAGCTTCCGTGCAGGTAAAATCCTTTTAAATATGGTTTAAGCTTTTTTGCCCCCGATGTCCGAAGAATGGATAATGGCTTTAAATAGTCTCTCTCCATTGCCGATTCATGAAGCTCATCGGGTTTAAAGGGATGGCATTTTTCTTTCCTCATTTTATGCTCTATGGGCAGATGCTTAACAATTTCCGAGAATTCACTGTAGTATAGAGAGAAAAGCGAGGTATAGATTAGAGGAGTTTTATCCGACCTGCCGTCTGCAATATCTTTCAGCCCATGATAAAATCGCTCCATCCCGCCGCTTACTTTATGTATTGATGCAGTTAGAGGGAGCAATTCAAGGAATCTTTTTTTGTAATACCTTTCTATCGAAATTGGAAAGGAAAAAAAATACCCGGAGAAAGAAAAAGGATTTGCAAAGAAGATATACAATAATTCCTTCATGCTGTTTTGAAGCATCCTTGCAAGTTCGGGGAGCGGAATATTCTCATCCCCTTTTTTCAATCTATCGGCGATGAACCGGAAGGAATCGACAATATCGAGGATGCCAAATTCATCTTCCTTGATATAAAGGTTATTTGCGCATTGGTAATTATACATAGGATGCCTTTATCTGCCTTTTAATTTCACGAATTACAGCATAATCGGTTTTTTCAATGCCCATAAACAGAAGCGCCAATAAATAGACCATAGGAAAACCAAAGATTATGATAACGGGGTATTCGCCATTTCCGTATCGAGATAATGACATCAGACCGACAAAACCTATTCCTGCAATAAAGGAATAAAAAGGTTTCAAATATTTAAAACTGAATGGATGGATACCTAAAATCATATATACTTCCACGATGCGGATTGAATTAATTAATATGATAGAAGCCGCAGTCCCATAAGCAGCCCCGATTATTCCATATACAGGGACAAGAATATAATTCAAGGCAATGTTGGCAGCCGCGCAGATTATGGAATTTATCAGCGTTAAACGGCTCCTTCCGGTCATTAAAAGCAACGTGCCAACCGAGCCTGAAATATTGTTTATCAACTGCCCCGCCAATAAGATAATCATCGGCTGCGCTGCCGCAGCAAATTCATCTCCAAAAAACTTTGCAATCTCCACGGCAAAATACGCCATTAAGAAAAATATAGGGAGGGATACCGTTGCCGTCCACCGTGCAACATCCTTAAGCATACCTTCAAGTTTTTTGCGCTCCTGCTGCTGATGCAGCTCTGCGAAGGAAGGGGCGAGCAAAAAATTGAAAGAGACGATAACGGAAAGCAGCAGCATAGAGCTTCGAACCGCTGCGTTATATATGCCGATCTCGGATGCAGGTCTGTATACGCCAAGAACGATAACATCTGCCCATAAAATAATCTGGTCTAACAGAGAGGTCAATGCAATAGGAATCGAGTATTTTAAAAGGTCCTTATTTTTAAAAGGAACACTCTCGATATGTATATATTCACTCAGAATCCTCTTGAGAATATATGCCATAATTATGAGAGATACTGCGCCTCCCATTACATACGAGGCTGCCAACCCCCTCACACCCTCCCCTTTTATATAATAGAGAAAAAAGAAGATGATGCTCGATAATGGAAAAATAATATTCTGAACCGATACGCCATACATAGCAAAATAAGAGGATTGGCAAATCGAAAAGGCAAGGCCTAAGAGGGCAAGTATCGGTATTGAAAGCGATAAAATTTTTAGCACCTCGGATACATCCGGTTTTTGAAAGGCGTAAAGGGAAAGCGGATAGGAAAAAACAAAAAGGAGAATGCCTGTAATTAATCCCGATAAAATGACTATACGAAATGCAGTGTGTAATACCCCCATCATAGAACCGAACTCTCTCTGCGCCCTAAAGCCGGAGACAAATTTCGTAATCCCTGTCTCGATGCCAAAACGGGAAGCGGCTATAGCAATACCGATTGCCATAAGCCCGAGCGTAAACAGTCCTAAGCTTTCGGTTCCAAGGCATCTGCCTATAATAATATAGTAAACATATTGAAGAAGACCGCCTGCGATGGCGCCAAAAAAAGCAATAATTGCGCCTCCGGCAATTCGGGTAAGCAGTTGGGTAGATTCAGGGGCCATGGAAATTTACCACCACCTTTTTATAGCTTTCCTCTAAACTGGATATTGTATCTTTCCAATCATATTTTCTCAGGACAAACCTTTCTCCCTCTTCGGATAATG
This sequence comes from uncultured Nitrospinota bacterium, assembly GCA_964391545.1. Classification (GTDB taxonomy): domain Bacteria; phylum Nitrospinota; class Nitrospinia; order UBA9942; family UBA9942; genus JACQEW01. The sequence continues at coordinate 11,946 of CAYMMR010000045.1, forward strand.
TTCTCCATAATTCCTTATCCTGCAAAATCCGAACTGCCTTTTCGGCAAATTCCGACGGTGTATCGGAAATTAATATCTCTTTACTGTCCGATGCCTCGATTCCTTCGTTTGCAATCGTAGTTGCCGCCACAGGGAGGCCATAAGCCATCGAATCGAGTATTTTTACGATAATTCCTCCGCTCGACAGCAGCGGGGCGACAAAGAGCGACGCAGAATAATAATATGGGACAATATCTTCGACCCACCCCGTTACTTTTATATTCGGGTCTTTCTCTCCGAGCGCCATCAAATCTTCCGGCGGCGCATTGCCCGCAATAATAAACTTTGCAGCCGGAATTTTCAGACGAACAAGAGGAAAGATTTCATAATAAAAAAAGCGGACTGCCTCCCGGTTGACCTCACGGTTCATTGCCCCTACAAAAAGAATGGCGTTAGGCTCTCTCGCTATGCTTATATCCTTTTTTGCCTCTCTTACATAAGGAGATAAGACAGACACCTTTATCGAGGGGGCATAATTTTCTAAAACCTTTTTTTCCGACTGCGACCGTACCAGCGCCATTTGATAATGTTTATAAGCAGAAAGCTCCCATTTTTTTATCAGCTCAAAGACGAGACGCCATAATAATTTTGCAAGACCCCTTGAAATCAAAACCTTTTTCCGGAATATCCTCAGCATTACATCATGAGGGTCAACTATATAGGGAACTGTCTTTGCCATTGCCCGTGAAACAAAATAAGCAAGGACAGGATATTCTACCTGAATAATAT
>CAYMMR010000046.1:0-12663 GCA_964391545.1 uncultured Nitrospinota bacterium
AGATAAAAAGTTTTTTCCACTATATCATCCAAAATCTTTTAGACTTTTCCCTCCTTATTTGATAGACTTTTTTTATGCTGCCGGATAAAAAAGGACATTTTGGAATTTTTGGCGGGAAATATGTAATCGAGACCCTTATGCCCGCGCTCGATGAACTGGAGAAGTCCTACCATGATGCGAAGATGGACAGGGCATTTCACAAGGAACTCCATAAATATTTAAGCGAATATGCAGGGAGACCAACGCCGTTATATTTTGCAAAAAGGCTGACGGAAAAATTAGGGGGGGCAAAAATATATTTAAAAAGGGAAGACCTCTGCCACACGGGGGCGCACAAAATTAACAATACATTGGGGCAATTGCTCCTTACAAAGAGGATGAAAAAGAAAAGGGTCATTGCAGAGACAGGCGCAGGACAGCACGGTGTTGCAACTGCAACTGCCGCTGCCCTTTTTGGAATAGAGTGCGAGATATTCATGGGCGAGGAAGATATCGAGAGGCAGTCTTTGAATGTATTTCGGATGAAATTATTAGGCGCAAAGGTAACACCTGTCTCGTCGGGGACAAAGACCTTAAAGGATGCCATGAACGAGGCATTAAGAAACTGGATAACTACCGTAAGAAACACCCATTATGTCGTCGGCTCTACGGCAGGACCGCACCCCTACCCCATGATGGTAAGGGATTTTCAGTCCGTAATCGGGCACGAGGCAAAATTACAGATAGTAGTAAGGGAGGGAAGACTGCCTGACTATCTTATCGCCTGCGTAGGCGGCGGGAGTAATGCAATGGGTCTCTTTCATTCCTTTTATAATGACAGAGAAGTAAAATTTATTGGAGTCGAGGCTGCAGGATATGGACTCAAGACAGGTCATCACGGCGCATCGCTGGCAAGGGGTAAAGTGGGCGTTCTGCATGGGAGCAAGAGCTATGTGTTACAGGATGAGGATGGACAGATAAAACCGGCGCACTCTATATCGGCAGGTTTGGACTATCCTGGAGTCGGACCGGAGCATAGCTATTACAAAGATACAAGGCGCGCCGAATATGTATCAATTACGGATAAAGAGGCTCTCGATGCCTTCAAGCTCCTTTCCAGAACAGAGGGGATAATACCTGCATTGGAAAGCGCCCACGCCATCGCCTATATTTCAAAAACTGCAAAGAAGCTCGGCAAGAATAAGGTAGCCGTAGTATGCCTCTCCGGCAGGGGGGATAAGGATGTCCATCAGGCTGCAAAATTTTTGGGAGAGAAAATTTAATCCAATGATAAAAAATCCCGAAGTTTTGAAAAAATTTGAAGAAGGCTTTATAAGGGATAAAGGCGGATTGAATTATAATCGGTCTATTCGGATTTTTACGGATATGTGGAATGAGGGCGTGATGCTCGGCGTGCTGCCACCCAAAAATCCTCTTGAAGGAATAGAGGTTGATATAAAGGTTGCAAAGGTTTTAAATTCATGTTTGAAGAAATCCTCTCAAGGATAAGCGCTTGCCTTAAAAAATACAACCTTCCATATATGATTATTGGAGGTCAGGCAGTCCTTCTTTATGGAGAACCCCGGCTTACAAGAGATATTGATATAACACTCGGCATAAATATTGACCGCATTAACGATGTTCTCACAGCAATAAAAGAACTCTCCTTAAAACCAATTCCAAAAGAAATAGAATCCTTTGTCAAACAGACTATGGTGCTGCCTGCAATAGACGAGACAACAGGCATAAGGGTTGATTTCATATTTTCATTTACCCAATACGAGTTAGAAGCAATAAAAAGGGCAAGGAAGATAACGATTATGGGGCAGGAGGTAGCTTTTGCCTCACCCGAAGACCTGATTATACATAAAATCTTTTCAGGAAGACCAAGGGACTTGGAAGATGCAAAGTCAGTAATTATTAAAAATAAGGATATGGATATTAATTATATCCTCGGCCGGCTTAAAGAATTTGACACCTTTTCGGATAGAAAAGATTTTCTAAAGGCGTTTGAGGAGATACTGAAGGAATGTGGTATTTAAGTCTGTGTCCAATTGTATTACACGATACAATTAACGGCAGTCTTCAATCTCTCGATAACCTTTTCTTTTCCCAGAACCAGTATAACTTCAAAAATTCCAGGGCTTACTGTCTTACCTGTAAGCGCAAGGCGGACAGGCTGGGCAACCTGCCCCAATTTAATATTAAATTCCGCAACTATTTTATTGAATACCCCTTCAATAGAGGCATGAGAAAAGTCTTCGGTCTTATCCAGCATTTCTATCAATTTTTCGAGAACCGGCTTAATAGATGGGGTTAAGAATTTTTCCTTTGCCTTCTCATCATATTTTATATCGGTAATAAAATAAAACTCCATTCCTTTTGCCGTCTCGACAAGTGTCTTACTCCTCTCCTGCAATAAAGGTATAACCTTAGCGATTTCTTCGTCCGTAATAGCGGACTCATTGGTTATAAGTTTCTCCGCCATTAAATGCGGCCTCAATTCTTTTGCAAGTCTTAAAGGATTGCCGGTCTTTATATAATGACTGTTTACCCACAGGAGTTTTTCCGGATTAAAGACAGCAGCGGATTTATTTATATTTTCGAAGGAAAAATATTTTATAAGTTCCTCCCTGCCGAATATCTCCTGGTCGCCGTGAGACCACCCGAGCCTGACGAGATAATTGACCATTGCCTCGGGCAGATACCCCATATCTCTATATGATAGAATCGATGTAGCGCCATGCCTCTTGCTCAATCTTGTTTTATCGGAGCCGAGTATCATTGAAATATGTGCAAACTGAGGTATCGGGTATCCTAACCCATTATAAAGCTGAATCTGCCTCGGTGTATTTGCAAGATGGTCGTCTCCCCTTATTACATGGGTGATATTCATAGTCGCATCGTCTATAACTACACAGAAATTATAAGTGGGCGTCTTGTCAGAGCGGAGCATTATTAAGTCATCTAATTCCGAATTATCAAAAACAACCTCGCCTCTTAACAGGTCATTAAAAATAGTTTTTCCATCCTGCGGGGTTTTAAACCTTACTGCATAAGGCTTATCAAATCCCCCCTCTCCCTCCTTTAAAAAAGGGGGGCCGGGGGGGTTAAGCTCCCTGCATCTTCCATCATATTTAGGCTTCTCTCCCTTTGACAATGCAGCTTTTCGCCTCTCCTCCAACTCTTCAGCCGTGCAGTAGCATTTGTAAGCCTTGCCTTCATTTAAAAGCCTCTCTACATGCTCCAGATAAATCTGCTGTCTCTCTGTTTGCCTGTAAGGTCCCTCATCCCAATCGAGACCAATCCACTTCATGCCCTCTATAATCTGCTCGATGGACTCTTCGGTAGACCTCTCCCTGTCGGTATCCTCAATCCTCAAAATAAACTTCCCGCCGTTATGCCTGGCAAAGAGCCAGTTAAAAAGCGCAGTTCTAACGCCGCCGATATGCAGATACCCCGTAGGACTCGGGGCAAACCTAACCCTGATTTCATTTTGCGGAAATTTAAAAGATCTGTTCATATATTTTCCTTTAACTGACTATAGTAAACGAATAAAATAAGTAGACATTACGTATCTGTCATTCCGAGTGAAACGAGGAATCTTAGATTTCTCCCGGAGACTGCCCTGAGCGAAAGCGAAGAAACTTATAAGACCCTTCACTTCGTTCAGGGTGACACTTCGTGTCAGATTCCTCACATTCGTTCGGAATGACAAAAGCGAAGGGGTCGAAATGACAACTTTCTTTTTTCGTTCACTATAATAACTTATGAATAAAATTTTGCGCAAAATGGCAAGAAAATTTAATAAGCGAGGAAACTTTCCTCGCTACTATAACCTTTTCCGATTTATTCGGGTTAGGATATATTATTCTTTATTTCTGTCATTTTGTTCATTTTTAACGAAATGCCGTATGCAATAATAATAACCGAAATGCCGGAAATTTGCATCATGCTTCTGTGGATGGTTGTCTGATTCTCTAAAAACATATAAGCCCCGGTACAGCCAAAGACCACCGCGATCCCGGTCAATGAAGTTAGAAATATTCCAATTAATGCCCTGCCCATCGGGTCTTTGAGCATTATAATAGAGAGCCAGATGATACAGACAAACATACATAACCAAAAAATACTGCTTGTCGGACCCCATATAACATAATTCCAAAACAGTTTAAAGGCGTCGGGGTGCCAGCTTAATTTCTCATTATTCGGCGTTACCCCGAGGGAGTAAATATATTTGAATACCAGCCACGGCATGAGCGTGGCAAAACCAAACAAAAACCTGCCGATATTTTCTATCCGCTGTCTTATCCGGCATTGCTGCAGCAAGACTGTTCCTACAATAAATGCAGGGAGATACAATGCCAGACCGTCATTTTTACACCATGCAGCCCCTCCTATCATGATGCCGCTTAACACCAATTCCCTTCTCAGAAGAAAAACCAGAGACGCTGCTATAAACGTCTCGACGGCAATATCGCTATATCCCGATGCAGCATGCCATGCCTGCAATGGAAGCGCAGAGACAATAAATGCTGCAAATGCAGCCAACCGGCGGTTTTGGGAAAATCTCATTACCGCCGACCATGTTATGGCAACGGTAATTACAAAAAATATCAGGCCATCGGAACGGGAAATGACATCATCCCAGCCGCCGTTGAAAAAAGCGGTAGCTGCGCGCCAAATAACAGTAAGAAAGGGATAATGGCTGCTCCCGTTCAAATGTTTTGCAAGAAAGTATGGCGATTCGGAATCTACCGACCAATTGATTCCTGCGTATAAAGAGCGCGCCCGCCCCGACCAGTGGTGCAGCGCATCATCGAAATACATGTGGGTGCGTATAAGCTGCCAGAGAATAAACAGAACCTTCTCTCCGATTGTAAACAGCAATGCCAGCTCATACCATTCCGGTTTTCTTATGTTAACGGATGGGATAGGTATCTTCCTTCGATGCAGTGCAATTATAATAAATATAACAGCCATTAACAACGTTGCCCGGCAGGCAGATGCAAATGGAATACCGGCAAACATCATAGCGGCAATCGAAAGCGTATCTGCATACATCCCCAGCAAAATAGACAGCAGTATGTCCTCTGCTCGATAATCTCTGTTAAACGGCCGGAGATTTAATAGAATCCAGCCTATAATTCCATCTATAGCAATATGTCCAAAAATAAAAAGAAACGTGGTCAAGACTGCCCCCCTTTTACAAGATAATAACTCCCATATTCCAGTACGATTTCTCTATCCTTTGGCTGCTGCGTTATTATGAAAGCAGGAGGCTCCTGCAGGCTTGAGCAGGCATAAGGATGTTCTGCCAGCCTATATTTAATAAAATTGTTAAGACCGCCATCCAGGGTTTCCTGTGCCCAGCTTTTATCTCCAATAATCTTTGATGCACGATCGGCAAATATTTTCGATTCTGTCATTGGAGGCATAACGAGTTTACGCCTCTCTATTTTATTGATAATCATAAGATGGTCGTAAATATTACGGGTGTCGAATATCCCCCATACAATAGAAAAACCGAAAACTGCCGATACAACGAGTTTCTTTGTAGCCAGATAAAAAGATAATAACAATAGACAAAAGATAAATAACAAAATATTGTCCCATGATAATCTGAATAGTGTATGCCCTTGCAAAAGATTTATTGTGCTCATGATTATTCGTTCCGGCGCCAAAAATATATCTATTTCATCAAGGAGTGTCGCCTCCCTGACACTCCCTCTAACCCCTTTCAAATTCGTAGCCGCGCCGATTATATGCCCTCCCCATCCATCATAATTGCGCATATCATACACATGTATTCCTTCCAGTGCCGTAAGCCAAACGATAATTTGCCGGCCGTCAGCCCTGTTCCAAATAATGGCAAAGGGTTTCTCGTCCATCTCAATAGGAATACTTAGTTCTATTACCTTGTTATGAGCTGAAAAATTAGTCGCAAGCGGCTCTAAAAGAGTTACATCACCGGCAGATACCGAAGCAGTTAAAAGCAGAATAGCTGCTAATGTAATTGGAATTTTAAGTTTGCACTTTAGAAAAAAAAATGCCACAAAAACAAAAATTATCCTTTCCATAGAAAACCCATATATTTTTTTATCTTACCATTAAGAACCGCCTCTTTGCACCATTCAATGAGATTTTCTCTATCGCCGATATATTGGTAGTAAGGAACGCCGAAACCGCAGCTTGTCTTAATTTTTTTAATATTCAAGAGTATCAAATGACGGTGGTATCGAGACACCTTCCCTTCCATTTTCTCCTCGAGATCTTTGCCGGCAGGACTATCGAGAGATATAGCTTCGCCATTGCCATAAAGGCGGAGAATCATGGGGTCTTTGTCAAAGCTCACAAACATCATAGTTAATTTTACATTCCCTCGAAGATGGGTAGCTGTCTCGTTTCCGCTTCCCGGATAATCTGCATAAACAACTGTTTTATTGTCCAGAACCATCAGTGTATCGTAACCCTTTGGAGAGAGATTCACATATTCATCTCTAAGATTACTCGGCGCAGTGGCAACAAAGAATATTTTTTGATTTTTAATAAAATTTATGAGTTCTTCGTTTAACTCAGGATAATCCTTTGCCATATTTTTTATCCTAACCGAATAAATATGAAAATATTTATAATGGCTAAAAAACTTTCCTCTCACTTCCGTTAAATTTTCTTTTTGCTATATTTTTAGATATTGTGGAACAAAAGAAAATTTAAAAAGTCGTTCAAGAAAAGTTTTTTAGCCTATAAACTTTTCTTGCAGTTTCTAATCGTAATTAAAATTCAATAAAAACCGGACAAGATGCTCTCCCATTAAAGAATATGGGAGCAATGCCTCGCTGGCGCCGGCAGCTTGAAGCTCCTTGACATGATTCGTAGAGTCCGCTGTTGCAACAATGGCTGCCTGCGGCGCAACGGTTCGGCAGGCTTTAACTATTTTAGCATTGTTTGTTCCCTTTAACAGCATGTCCGGAATCGTGGATAAAATAATCTTTGCATTTTTGACATTGGCATGCTCAAGCGTATCAATACTGCTTATATCGCCGAATACGCCGGCAATATCCATCCCTTTCAATTCTTTCAGGACTTCCAGATTAAAGTCTATTACAAGGACTTTTTGAAGCAGCTCCGGACTTCGCTGTGAAATCAGGTCAATTAATGCCCTTGCCCCGCGGTGAAATCCGAGAATTACAATTGAATAGGATTTTTCCCTTTCCTTTGCCTCTTCTTTTTCTGTCTTTGTTTTAAATCCGATACTGCCCATCAGACGGTTAAATAATAAATAAATTTCATGGTTGAATTTAATAAAATAGGATGATATTACAGAAGTAAATGCCATCGAATAAATAATAATGGACATTATATCCTTTTGAATATGGCCGTAGCCGATACCGAGAGATGCGATAACAAGGGAGAACTCGCTGACCTGCGCAAGATTTAAGCTGGAGATAAAGCCTGTCCGTCTTCCGCTCCCCGAAAATGCAAGGAGGGGATAGACAGTAAGAAATCTGGAGGCAATCGCAAATATTACAAGTCCAAGAACCGCAAGCATCATATTTAATTCCGGCAATGGAATTTTCATTCCAAGGGATATGAAAAATAGCGTAAGGAAAAAATCTCGGAGAGGGAGAACCTTTGCAGTTACATGGATACTGTAGGGAAAGGTCGAAATAGAGAGTCCGGCAATAAGCGCGCCCATCTCCTTCGAGAGTCCTATAACCCCGGCAAAGCCCGAAATCATGGCGCACCAGCCTATGGAAATGGCTACCACCATTTCAGGGGATTTTGCAATCCCTTCGTAAACGCGGCTCAAAATATATCTGCTCAGGATAAAACCGATTCCAAGCAAGACGATGCTTTTTAAGATTGCCAGCCCGAATAGTATAAGCTGAGGATCCCTGAAATTCGGCTGAAATGCGAGGATTAAAATTGCCCATATATCCTGAATAATTAAAACTCCGAGGGTAATCCTGCCGGGCAATGTATCCAACTCGAATTTATCGTAAAGAAGTTTTACGACAATGGCTGTGCTGCTTAAGGCGCACAATAAAGAAAGGTATAAACCGCTTATATCGGTTCCGTTCAAACCATATCCGAACAGGGGGAATATTCCCAATCCGAGAAGGACACAAAATATAAATTGCCCGATACCTGCAATTAATAAAGGCTTCCCGGATGTGAGGATTTTCTGGAGGTTCATCTCCAGCCCGATAATGAAAAGGAGTAGAATCAATCCGACTTCGGAGATGACCTCTATGCTGTCGGGGTCTGCTACGAGCTTAAAGCCTATTTCGGGACCGATTAAGGCGCCTGCAATCAGATAGCCAAGAATAATCGGCTGTTTAAACCTGTGGGTAATAACACCTATTACAGTAGCAGCGATAATCGAAATGCCTATCTCTTCGAGTAATCCGTGCATCAAACTGTCCTTTTTGGATATGCCTTTCCCTCCAGATGGGATATGTATTCTTCTGCATATACGGCGGCAATTGCGCCGTCTCCTACCGCTGTTGCCACCTGTCTTAACGGCGTATTGCGGCAGTCGCCAGCGGCAAAGATTCCTTTTATCGAGGTCTCCATCTTGTCATTCGTAATTATAAATCCGCCCTTATCCTTTTCTACGGCGATAAACTCTGTATTCGGTATAATGCCCACAAAAACGAAAATACCTTCCACTTTGACCTCTCTCTTTTCATTGCTCTGAATATTTTTTATGGAGACCCTCTCTACCCCGCCCTCGCCTCCTATAATCTCGTCAACTGCCGAATTCCACAGAAACTCCACCTTTGGATTTGAAAGCAGCCTTTCCTGCATAATCTTTTCCGCCCTGAGTCTGTCCCTCCTGTGAACCATATATATCTTGTTTGCAATTTTTGAAAGATATTGCGCCTCTTTTACTGCCGTATCTCCTCCTCCGACAACAACAATATCTTTGCCATTATAAAATGGACCATCGCAGGTAGCACAGTAAGATACGCCTCTGCCCATAAACTCATTTTCTCCATTTACACCAAGCTTTTTAGGCTGTGCGCCTGAGGCAATAATTACCGCCTTTGTCTCAAAATTTTTAGAATCTGTCTTTACAATCTTTTTTTCTCCTTCGTCAACAACTCCCTCTACTGCGCCAAACTCAATCTTGAGGCCAAAATCCTTAGCATGACTTTCAAACTTGCTCATAAGCTCCGAGCCGCCGATGCTCCTATAACCCGGATAGTTTTCGATAATGTCGCTCAATGCTATCTGCCCTCCGATGCCAAGCTTCTCAATCATAATTACATCGAGCTTCGCCCTAAGCGCATAAATTGCAGCAGAAAGCCCCGCAGACCCTCCGCCGATAATAATTAAATCGTGCATATTAACCTCCAATCCCCAATTACGACATTCGGGGACAAGTTTTGTGTTTGATATGGATTATCTAATAGATTTTTTTAAATTTCAAGAGATAATAACCGCAGAATATGCTAAAATAGAAAAAAATTGATTTTAACCACAGACACAGAGATACAAAAAAAATAAAATGGACAAAAAACAATTCATTGAAATGCAGAGGCAGGAATGGAACAGGGTTGCGCCTGCATGGGAGAAGTGGGACGAAAAACTGAGCCGAAATATGTCATTTGTAAATCATCGTCTCATTGCAGATGCGCGGCTGCGTCCGGGACAGCGTGTTCTGGATTTGGGCTGCGGCACAGGTTATCCTTCAATCCTTGCCGCACAGGCTGTAGGGAATCAAGGTTCTGTGGTAGGGCTTGACCTATCCGACGAGATGTTGACGGTTGCACGGCGCAAAGCTAATGCAATGGGTCTTTCAAATGTAGAGTTTCAAGTAACGGATGTAACCACCCTCCCCTTTGAAGATACTTCCTTCGACTCTGTAATCAGCCGGTTCTGCCTGATGTTTCTGCCTGACATACCTAATACAGTCAGCGAAATCAGCCGTGTCTTAAAGCCGGGAGCATGTTTTGCGGCCGCTGTCTGGTCATCGCCTGAAAAGAATCCATATATCCGAATACCTATGGATGTCATAAAAAAGTTTGTAGAACTTCCCGTACCTGCCCCTGACCAGCCGGGCATTTTCCGTCTTGCCAGAGAGGGAGACCTTTCCGGGATAGCCTCAAAATCAGGCCTTAAAAAGATTGCGGATGAAGATGTAAAAGGAGAATCTACCTTTGACTCATCGGATGAATATCTCAAAAGCCTCATGGATATGGCAGCGCCGCTCCAGCCTCTCTTTGCAAAGCTTTCACAGGAACAAAGGAATGCCGTAGAAAACGAGATAAAAAACGAAATGGATAAATACAAGAAGGGAAAGGGAATTGCCCTGCCTATGACAATACGAATTGTAGCTGCCCAAAAACCCGATTGAGGAAAATCCTACTTTACCTTTTCGAATAACGGCTTATATTTTCCGTATCCTTCCTTTTCAAAATCTTCCTTAGAAATAAATTTAATGGCAGCAGAGTTTATGCAGTATCTCAGCCCTCCATGCTCGGGGCTGTCATTAAAAATATGGCCGAGATGGGAATCGGCGCCACGACTTCTAACCTCTGTCCTTACCATAAAAAAGCTCTTGTCTTTCTTTTCAATAATATTTTCGGCTTCCAGCGGTTTTGTAAAACTTGGCCAGCCTGTGCCTGAATCGAATTTATCGAGGGAACTGAAAAGAGGCTCGCCGGAAACTATATCCACATATATCCCATCTCTATGATTATCCCAGTATTCATTTTGAAATGCCTTTTCAGTGCCGTTCTCTTGAGTAATATGATATTGCATAGCCGTTAATCTCTTTCTTAACTCCTCCTTAGACGGCTTTTTAAAACCGTCTTTTTTGTCTTTTTCAACGCCCCAAACCCTTTCGATATACCGGTCTCTGCCGGACATATATCTGTAATATTTATATCTTACAGAGTTTTTTTTGTAGTAGTCCTGATGATAGTCTTCGGCTTTATAAAACTCCTTAAATTTACGGATTTCAGTAACTATCGGGTTATTGTATTTTTTGGACTTTTCCAATTCCATTTTTGATTCTTCAGCCATCTCTTTCTGTTCATTGCTGTGATAAAAGATAGCCGAACCGTATTGGGTCCCCCTGTCTACGAATGAGCCTCCTGCATCTGTCGGGTCAATCTGTCTCCAGAAGACTTCGAGAAGCTCTTTATAGCTTACTTTGGCAGTGTTGTATGTTATCTGAACCGCCTCAAGATGTCCTGTATTTCCGGAAGATACCTCTTCATAGGTGGGATTTTTCTTTTCTCCGCCTGTATAGCCCGATATTACTTCTTTAACCCCGTCGAGTCTCTCAAATGGAGGCTCCATGCACCAGAAACACCCGCCTGCAAAGGTAGCCTTCTCAAATTTCTCGCCCTGATTACTCATAGAATCCTTCCTATAACCCTCGTATGTCTCTGTCTGCGAACACCCCCACAAAATTAACGGCCATAAGAAAATTATAAGCGCCAATTTTAACATATACTCATTAGTTCTTTGTGAAAAATGACTTTTTTGAACGACTTTTTAGTTTTTCTTTTGTTCCGCACCAATCTAAAAAAAGAGCAAAAGAAAAAATAACGGAAGTGAAAAAAATGTCATTTTTCGCCAAACACTTATTAGGATAGGCGGGACATTTCTATCCCGCCTTAATAAAAAGAATCAAAAAAATCTTTTCATCAGCCCTTCAAATACTGCAGCATGCCTTCCCTCATCTGCGGATGCCCTCATAAACCATTCGGCGGCAGTTGTATTGCCTTCCTTTTGCGCTTCGCCGCCTGCCTTTGCCTTTCCCTGCTGGGCGCCTTTTTCCGCCTGAATCCTCCACTGAAGATTCTCCTTTGTGGTTTTAACCTTACCCTGAAGCTTAGCCACATCTGCGGCATGCCATGCCTCTTCGATTGCTGCCTTTTCCCATGCCTGGGCAATTTCAGGATACCCTTCTTCTTCTGCCTTTTTGGCAAATGCAAGATAAAGCCCTGCCTCTTCGGTCTCTCCATCCCAATTCATCGTTAGATTTTCCGGTGTTGCCATTGTTTTCACCTCCTTTCGCTTTTAAATGCTTTTATCAATTCCGGGCAAAGCGATGAATCTTAATCCCCATACTGCCATCGACGCTCACCCCCCTTTACAATCTTTGCAAATTCCGTAAAACTCAATCCTATGGTTTAATATTTTTGCATCTAATTTCTTGGAAACACTATCCTTAATATAATCGAAAGATTCGGCCATCCCTTCCACATCCAGCACCTTTTTACATTTTTCACAGGTAAAATGGCAGTGAGGTTCCGCATTGCAGTCATATCGGCAGAAAGTATTGGCAAAGGATAGTTCCAAAATCATACCGTCCTCTTTTAATATTTTAAGATTCCTGTATACAGTGCCGAGACCGATGCCGGGTATAAACCTCCTTGCCTGCTCGTATATCCAATCTGCAGTAGGATGGGATTTTGTGCTTTTTAAAATATTGAGTATTACCTCCCGCTGCATGCTGTATTTTCTTGAAATGGTATTGGATATTTTCATAAATTAATAATAATAATGATTATTAAAATACCTCTTTTCTATATAATTGTCAAGAAAATTTTGCTTTTTAAAAAATTAATTTTTTGGAACAGGTTTATTAAAATGCGTTGGCTAAATAATTGATACTGAAAAATGACTTTTTTGAACGACTTTTTATTTTTTCTTTTGTTC
>CAYMMR010000047.1:0-12546 GCA_964391545.1 uncultured Nitrospinota bacterium
GTTTTCACGGGAATGACGGATATGGGACATTTGTTATGCAGTTTTCAATAGTTTTTTCTCTGTGTCTCCGTGCCTGCCTGTGCCTACACGGCAGACAGGTCTCCGTGGTTAAAAAGTAATTGGAGGTTTTGTATGGCAAAAATTCTTGTGGTGGACGACGATAAAAAAATCGTTCTCCTCGTAAAAAGCCTTCTCGAAAAGGAGGGGTATGAGACGATAGAGGCATATTCCGGGAAGATGGCTCTGGATATTCTTCAAGATAGCGAACCCGACCTTATACTCCTCGATGTGATGATGCCGGAGATGGATGGTATGGAGACATGCAGGCGGATTAAGGGAAAAGATAATACAAGGAGCATCCCCGTGATAATGCTTACGGCAAAAAAGGATGTAAGCGATAAAATTGCAGGACTGGAGGCAGGAGCGAACGATTATATAGTAAAACCTTTTAACCCGGATGAGCTGTTGGCGAGGATTAAGGCGCAGTTAAGGATTAAATTTCTGGAAGATGAATTGCTTAAGAAGGAAAAGGTGGAGACTATCGCAAAGATGGTGATTTCGATTGCGCATGAAATCAATAACCCCCTGACCGTTGTTGTAGGCGGGTTGGAAATACTGCTGACGAAAAAAGAAAATTTTGACGAGGATACAGTAGAAAAATTAGAGGCCGTTCTCAATAGCGCCCTTAGAATCAGGGATGTCGTGGCAAAGATGACGAAAATCAACACGCCGGTTGATGCAGAGTATGCGCGCGGGAAAAAGATGATTGATATATGGAAGTCGGAGTGAGATGCTGTAGAAAATTTATGTTCAGGAATTTCAATCTTTGAGATTGCTTCGCCTTCGGCTCGCAATGACACAAGCGTAGGGTCTAACAATGACACGGAAAGCCGAAGCCCCGAGCGAAGCGAATGGGTCTGTGTCATTGCGAGGAGCGTAAGCGACGAAGCAATCTAATTTATTATAAATGGGAGGAATAATAGTTGTAATAATCGCAAGTTATCTTGTCGGCTCCCTCTCCCCGAGTATAATCCTTGGAAAAATCTTAAAGGGTATAGATATTCGTGAGCATGGGAGCGGAAATGCAGGCTCTACAAACGCCTTCAGGGTATTGGGTAAACGGGCAGGGATAGCGGTTCTTTTGATTGATATATTCAAGGGCTATTTTACAGTCCAATATATAAGCCCCCTATCCGGAGGGAATATACCCATTTCTCCCGACATGATTGCTATCCTATCGGGTTTTTCAGCCGCTGCAGGGCATGTTTGGACGGTCTTCCATTCATTTAAAGGCGGGAAAGGGGTAAATACCGCGACAGGGGCGCTTCTGGCATTGATTCCCATGCCTACGATAATAGCCGCCGGAGTTTTTTTATTAACGCTGCTTATCACAAAATATGTATCCCTCGGCTCTATAATATCTTCCTCGTCTCTCCCTGTAATATTGATAATTCAAAGGCTAAGAGGGGGCGGGGTGTCTACGGAATTAATCATATTTACAATTATTATTCCGATCTTTATTATTTATACCCACAGGACGAATATAAAGAGATTAATTAGAGGGGAAGAGAATAAGGTGAAATTAGGAAGTTAAACCTTTTCCAATACCTCCATATGCCGCTTCTCTGCCCTTGCATCCATTCGATCCAATACCATCATAGTCTCCTTATGGCTCTCTTCTGCACCTTTTCTCATTTCATTCAACACCCTCATTGTCTCCTTGTGAGATTCTTCTCTCCCTTTACTTATATCATCTAAAATCCTCTGTGTTTCCTTATGAGATTCCTCTCTCCCTTTACTTATATCATCTAAAATCCTCTGTGTCTCCTTCTCTCCTTCTTCAATCTTTTCTAACACCTTCATTGTCTCCTTGTGATTCAACTTCATCATGTAGGATTGATATACATGGACAATAAAGGTGAATATTACAAAGATACCCGAAAGCTGGATAAGTTCAGAAAATGTCATAATCATAAACAACCCCCCTCTTTTAGTATCGTTATTATACCATAAGTTCTTTTATCAAACCCATAATCTCATCTTTCATATCAGACACAGGTGCAATAATCCTCCTCCCATCCCTTCTCACCTTGATTTCAGCCTTTCCATCTTTAAGATTCTTTTCGCCGATGATAATTTGAATCGGTATGCCGATTAAATCCGCATCCTTGAACTTAATCCCCGGTCTTTCGTCCCTGTCGTCCAGTAAGACTTCGATGCCCAAATCTGCCAACATAGCATAGATATTCTCGGAGGTCTTTACCACCCCGGTGTTTTTCATATTCAAAGGAAGAATCATCGCTTGAAACGGCGCAATAGGCATGGGCCAGATTATGCCGTTATCGTCATGATTCTGCTCGATTGATGCCGCAACCGTTCTCCCTACGCCTATCCCGTAGCATCCCATTACTATAAATTTTTCCTTTCCGCTGTCGTCCAGATAGACTGCCTTTAATTTTTCGCTGTATTTTGTCCCGAGCTTGAATACATGCCCAACCTCTATGCCCCTGTATATACGGAGAGTTCCTCCGTCACATTTTGGACACATATCTCCATCCTTTGCCATTCTTATATCTCCATAGACTTCGATATTAAAATCTCTCCCTATATTTACATTAATGCAGTGGGCGTCTTTCAGATTTGCGCCTGTAACGAAATTTTTCATGCCGGTTACCGCATTATCGGCTGCTATCTTTAATTTCAACCCGGAAGGCCCTGCAAACCCCGATGGGGCTTTAGTAACATCCTCAACTACCTTTTCGCCTGCAAGATTTATTACATCGCATTTAAGGAGATTCTTTAGTTTTGTCTCATTTACATCATGGTCGCCCCTTACGAGCGCAGCAACTATTCCATTTTCCGTCTCGAATATAAGGGTCTTTATTATTTTTTCCTTATCTGTTTTAAGAAATTTCGAGACCTCATCCACACTCTTTTTATCCGGAGTGCTTACAACCTCCATCGCCTTCATTTCCTCACCTCTCGCCCCTCGTCCCTCGTCCCTCGTCCCTCGTTTTACCTCCGCCTTTTCCACATTTGCAGCGTAATCGCATTTCTCACATGCAGCTATGGAATCCTCTCCCGACTCCGCAAGAACCATGAATTCGTGGGAGAAGCTCCCCCCAATCTGTCCGGTCTCAGCCTCTACCGCCCTGAATTTAAGCCCGCATCTCTTGAATATATTGCAATAGGCTTCATACATCTTTTTGTATGTCTCCTCTGCCCCATTTTCATCGGCATCGAAACTGTATCCGTCCTTCATTGTAAACTCCCTGCATCTCATGACGCCGAATCTGGGGCGGATTTCATCCCGGAATTTTGTCTGAAACTGGTAGAGGTTCAGAGGAAGCTGCCTGTATGACCTTACCTCTCTTCTCACCAAATCCGTAATAACCTCCTCATGGGTCGGTCCGTAACAGAAGTCCCTCTGGTGCCTGTCTTTTATCCTTAATAACTCCTTTCCATACATCTCCCATCTCCCGCTTTCCTGCCATAGTTCCGCAGGCTGTATGCTCGGGAGCAGAACCTCCTGCGCGCCTGCCTTGTTCAACTCCTCCCTGACGATATTCTCCATCTTCCTCACAGCCATAAGCCCCAGAGGGAGCAGGTCGTATATTCCCGCGGCAAGCTTTCTTATCATGCCGGCCCTTATCATCAGCTTATGGCTGGCTACTTCTGCGTCCGACGGCGCCTCTTTCAATGTGGGTAAAAATAATTTTGAAAATCGCATATTTCCCTATAAGATGAGGCAAAGACCTTTTTGAGCGACTTTTTAAATTTTCTTTTGTTCCCCGATTTAATTACTTTAAAAAGGGCAAAAGAAAAATTAACGGAAGCGAAGAAATGTCTTTGCCTCGTTTTCGATTAATTTGCCATTCTTTTTGCCTCATCAACCAGCGCCTCAACAATCTCATCTTCCCTCACTTTTTTAACGATTTTTCCTTTCCTGAATATCGATCCAACGCCCTTTCCGCCTGCAACGCCAATATCCGCCTCCCTCGCCTCTCCTGGACCATTTACCACACACCCCATAACTGCAATCTTAATAGGAGTTTTTATTGTTTTTACGGCATCTTCAACTTTCGATGCAATAGCCCCCAAATCTATCTCGCACCTGCCGCAGGTAGGACACGATATTATCTCGGGGCTGCTCTGTCTTATATGCAGCGATTTCAAAATCTCAAACCCGACCCTTACCTCTTCGACAGGGTCTCCGGTTAAAGAGACCCTTATTGTATCTCCAATCCCCTCATTAAGCAATATTCCTATGCCTATAGCAGATTTAACAGTCCCGGAAAAATATGTCCCTGCCTCGGAGATGCCTATATGAAAGGGGTAATCCACCTTCTCCGACAAAATGCGATAGGCATCTACGGTTCTTTCTATATCAGACGCTTTTAGAGATACTTTTATCTCTCTAAAGTCCATATCCTCGAGCATCCTTATGTGCATCATGGCGCTCTCGACCATTGCCTCTGCAGCCGGGCCGCCATACTTCTCCCACAAATCCTTATCCAGCGAGCCTGCATTTACGCCTATTCTTATAGGAACACCCTTATCTTTGGCTGCGCCGACTACCTCTTTTACCTTCCACCTGTCTCCGATATTTCCCGGATTCAGCCTGAGACCGTCTGCTCCTTCCTGTAAAGCCTTTAATGCCAATTTGTAATCGAAGTGTATATCGGCAATCAGCGGAATATTGATGCCTCTTTTTATTTCTCCCAGTTTTTCCGCTGCATCAATATCTGGAACCGCCGCCCTTATTATCTCGCACCCTGCATCCTCCAATCTTTTTATCTGGGCTATGGTTGACTTGACATCCCTTGTGTCCGTATTTGTCATCGATTGGACGGATACGGGCGAATCCCCGCCGATTTTTACATTTCCGAGAGTTATTATTCTGCTCTTTCTTCTCACATTATTACTATAAAACAGTCCTTAACCGCAAGTCAAAATAAAACAACAAAAACCCGATTAGCCGCAGACTTTCACGGACAAAAAAGGCTTAAGGCTTAAGGTTTACTTCAGCCTGCTTTTCTTTAGCCTTAAACCTAACTATAGTGAACGAAAAAAGAAAGTTGTCATTTCGATCCCTTCGCTTTTGTCATTCCGAACGAATGTGAGGAATCTGACACGAAGTGTCACCCTGAACGAAGTGAAGGGTCTTATAAGTTTCTTCGCTTTCGCTCAGGGCAGGCTCCGGGAGGAATCTAAGATTCCTCGTTTCACTCGGAATGACAGATACGCAATGTCTACTTATTTTATTCGTTTACTATAAGTTCGTGTTAGTCCGTGGCTAAAATTTTTTCTTTTTTATTCATTTATGGTGAAAGGGTTTTGAAAATGAAAGGCTGCGGGAATTCACGGGCAGAAGATTTATATGCTGAAGGCGAAGCTGTGTCTTAATGCCTTTTCCTCTCCCTTTTTTTTGTCTTCTTTACGGAGGTCTTCGAGGGTTATGGAGTCGAGTATATCGGATATATGTTTTGCGAGCTTCTGCCAGACGACGCTTGCGACACAATCTCCTACCTTTTTGCAAAGCTCCTTCTTCTTTTTGCCCAGGTCAGTGCATTCCGATATGGATATGTCTTCGTTGACCGCCCTCAAAATATCCCCTATCGTTATGACGGATGTGTCCTTTGCAAGGACATAGCCTCCGCCGGGTCCGCGGATGCTGTTCACTATCCTTGCCCTCCTCAATCTTACGAAGAGTTGTTCCAGATAGTGGAGGGATATTTCCTGTCTTACGGAGATATTGGACAGCGGAACAGGATAGTTATGAGACTGCTCTGCGAGGTCTAACATCGCCCTTACGGCATATTGTCCTTTTGTCGATATTTTCATTCTACGACATCGCCCTCGATGGGGTTTATCTTTATCTTTTTCCCTTTTAAATAATCTATTGCCTTATCTATATCCGCATCGTCGCCGCTTATCTCCATATCCATCCATCCCGCCTTTTCTGTCATATCCGCCCGTCTTATATTAGTAATTATGTTATATTTTTTTCCGATTTCATATATAACCGGTTTTCTTGCCTCGTCATCCGGAAATACAAGATGTATCCTTACAGCGCTTATCTTTTTTCCTGCCTCCCTTTTAAGTATCTCCTTTCCCCCCTCTTCGATGATAACCCCTTTCCCTTTTAAATAGGCGATTACATTTTCAATCTCTTTTTTTTCTCCATCCAGCTCCAATACCACCCATCCTTCGGTATGGCTGACCTTTGCCTTGAATATGGTCGGAATAACATTAAAATCATTACCCAGCTTGTATATTACCGGCTCTCTTATAAGGTTTTCCGGAAATGTCAGAGATACATATTTCTTTGCCATAAAACTCCTAATTTTTTATCCCTTTTTAACGATTATCTGCCAGTCCGTATCGTTAATCTTGCTTATATCGAGGACATGATTCCCCTCGTTCTCCATGCTGCGCGGGACATTTCTCGTAGCAGGCTCGTGGTCTACGATTACTTTCAATACCTGCCCGGATTCCATTTCCTCCAGCGTAAGCTTTGAGCGGACAAAGGTATAAGGGCAGACTTCGCCTTTTATATCGAGCACCCTGTCAATTTTCATTTTATCAAGTATTATTTTGTATAAATTATAAATTTTTGCCGCAGAGGCACGGAGACACAGAGATTAATAAATCCAAAATTCGAAATCCGAAATCCGAAACAAATTTTAAATGACATAAATTCGATATTAGAATTTCGAGTTTAAATTTCTCTGTGCCTCCGTGTCCTCTGTGGTTAATCCGTCTTTTTTTTACCAGCATGTTACAATATCCGATTCTAATACCTTTTTTACAATCTCCTCATAATCCAATGTATCCCATCCGGTTTCGATTCCCCTCGCCTCTGCATCGTTTTTGCAGGCATAAGTTTTTATTCCCGCACAGCTTATTTTTAAATACACTGCATCATGAATCAGAATCGCCTCAACTTCATTATCAATCCCATGGGATGTAATGGTTTCTATTGCATAAGTGTTATGAGGGTCTCTTAATATATGAACTATTTTCATTGTTAGAATGTTGCGTGATTTTTATATTTCTTAAAGTCGCCGGTAGTTATGTAACATTCGCAGCTATCCGGGAAAACCGTAACTATGACCCCTTTGCCGATTCTTTCTGCCAAATCCATGGCGCCCTTCATAGCAGCGCCGGATGAATGGCCGACTCCGAGCCCTTCTTCATCTTTAAGCAGCCTGACCATTTTATATGCGTCTTCTGTTTTTACATTTATCTTGCCGTCCAGAAAGCCCTCGTCGTATATGCCCGGCACTATGGATGTCTCCATGTGTTTAAGCCCTTCTATTCCATGAAGAGGCTCGGCAGGCTCCACTGCATAAACCTTTATGCCGGGGTTGAATCTTTTCAACCCCCTGCCTGTTCCCATAACAGTCCCGCTCGTTCCTATGCCTGCGATGAAATGCGTTACCCTGCCTTCCGTCTGCTTATATATCTCCGCCGCAGTAGTATCGAAGTGCGCCTTCCAGTTCGAAGGATTATTATACTGGTCGGGCATGAAATATTTATCGGGATTTTCATCTAAGATTCTTTTAGCCATTCTGATGGCTCCGTCGGAGCCTTCTAACGGGTCGGAAAGTATTATTTTTGCATTATAAGACTCTGCCATCAGCTTCTTTCTCTCCTTGCATACATTTCCAGGCATAACAAGCTCTACCTTATATCCCTTTACGAGTCCTATGAGCGCATAGGCTATGCCGGTATTGCCGGAAGTCGAATCGAGTATGATTTTATCTTTGGCGAGCCTGCCCGACCTTTCGCCGTCTTCGATCATCCTTAAAGCAGGCCTTGACTTTACCGAGCCGCCCGCATTATACCACTCCGGTTTGGCGTATATTTCGATATTTTTAAATTTTTTTGCCAGATTCTCTATTCTGACAATAGGCGTATTGCCTATTTTATCGAGGATGGATTCATCCAGCGCCTCTCCATGAGCTGTTTTATCCGGAATTTCAATATTGGGTTTTTCCGCCAAAGCGATTTTCATATAAAGCTCCAATCAGTAGGTAATGACGGAATCGCTCTCCTTTATGAATTTTAAAATATCTTTTCTGTCCATTACCTCTGTATTGTATTTGGCCTTGTTTACGCCCCTCTCCTCCAGCGACTCCTTCTCTGCAATAAGCCTGCATTTTAATGTTTGAAGCATTTCTATATGCCTTCCAAAGACAGGAGATTTGATTTTTTCGGGCAGGGTATGGAGAAGGCAGTATACCGCATCCCGAACAAAGACTACCCTAACTTCGTTTTCTGCGAGGGTTAGTCCGAGACTCATCCTCAGCGCCTCGGAGTTCCGCAATGTATTAAAAGGAGATTTCTGTAAGACTACCGTTACTTTTTTCATATTAATATCTCGCCACAAAGAACAGAGACATGATTTAACCACTGAAAACACTGAAGGCACTGAAAAAATATTTGACACTGATGGACACTGATTTTTATATGATTTTCACTGTGTCCATCATAATTAATCTGTGTGAATCTGTGTCAATATGTGTTCTCTGTGGTTTAAAAATATGTTTTTATGTAAACGATAAAAACCTATCGGATTCGTTTACGATATAAGCCAAATCATACTGGCTTCCGAAGTTTATACCCTCTTTTCCCTGCTTAAAACTTGCAGGGACAGGTTTCTCCACATGCCTCTCCGAAGCATTATGTGCGCATAATGTTATAGTTGCCCCTTTATCCAATATAGATGTAAAATCCGGATTATTTATATTATACACGCCGTCGCACATCAGAAATATCCTAACTTCCTTTCCCTGAGAGACAGCCGCTTCGGCTAACTTTATAACAGTAAATGTATTCTCGCTCTCGGGACTTGTCGTCAGCAGTATACCCAATATCTGTTTCTTTGACTTATTATCCATTATTTCTAATCCCTAACCCCTATCCCCTAATCCCTGTATTCAATGCCTCACTATGCCGCAAAATTCCTCATAATCAATAAGCTGCTTTATAGTGGGGTTGTCGCCGCACACAGGACAATTAACATCCCTTCTCAATTTTACATGCCTAAAGTCCGCATCGAGGGCATTGTAGAGGAGTAGCCTGCCTATCAGCGGCTTTCCAGTCCCGAGGATAAGTTTTATCGCCTCGACTGCCTGAAGCGTCCCTATAATACCCGGCAGAACTCCCAATACCCCTGCCTCCTGACAACTGGGAACCATTCCAGGCGGAGGCGGCTCGGGATAAAGACATCTATAACAAGGGCCGTCCTTTGGCTTAAATACCGTAACCTGTCCATCAAATCTGAATATGCTGCCATGCACATTCGTCTTGCCCATCATTATACAGGCATCGTTTACCAGATACCTCGTAGGAAAATTATCGCAGCCGTCCACGATAATGTCATAGTTTTCGAAGATTCTATTTATGTTTTCCGACGAAAGCCTCTCTTTATACAGCGAGACCTTTACATCGGGATTAAGCGACTTTATGGTATCCCGCGCAGACTCTGCCTTTGGCTTGCCTATATCCTCCACACCGTGAAGTATCTGCCTCTGGAGATTGCTCATATCCACAACATCGAAATCAATAATCCCCAGGTTCCCGATGCCCGCAGCAGCCAGATACATTGCCGCAGGCGAGCCTAAGCCTCCGGCGCCGAGCAGAAGAACCCTCGATTCAAGAAGCTTCTTCTGCCCCTTCCCTCCTACTTCGGGAAGTATTATATGCCTGCTGTAACGATAAATCTGCTCTTCTGTAAAAGACATAACTATACGATATTGAAAAATGACTTTTTTGAACGACCCCGTACATAACTTATGTGCGGGAAAAAAATAACGGAAGCGAGAAAAAAGGTTTTTTCAGTTCACTCCGCCTGCTATTGCAGGAATAATCGAAACACTATCTCCGTCTTTAATCTCGCTATCTTCGTTCTTTAAAAATCTTATATCCTCTTCGTTTATATATACATTGATAAACCGCCGCAGATTTCCATTCTCGTCATAGAGCCTCTCCCTTATCCCGGGATACTGTTTTTCCAAATCAGAGAACAACTCTTTAATATTTTTGCCGCCCGCCGTAACCTCGGACTGATTTTTTGTCAGTTTCTGCAGAGGCGACGGTATCCTTACTTTCACTGCCATATCTCCCTCCCTAAAAATAAGTGTCAAAGAGTCATAGTGTCATAGCATCAAAGTTTTAATACTTTGATACTCTGACGCTATGCCACTAATTTATTCCCCCGAATTTATCCTGAAACGAGCCAAGCTTCGGCTCGATAATGACCGGGCTCCCGACCCTGCTTGCAACAGCCTCCTGCGTTTTAAGTCCGTTGCCTGTAATCGAGATTACGGTAAGCTCGTTCTTTTTTATTCTTTTCTGCCCGATAAGCTTTTTCGTAACCGCAACTGTAACCCCTCCTGCAGTCTCTGTAAAAATTCCCTCGGTTTGCGCAAGCAGCTTTATGCCTTCTACGATCTCTTCGTCGGTTACATCCTCTCCATATCCGCCGCTCTCGTTGACTGTCTTTATTCCGTAAAATCCATCGGCAGGGTTTCCGATTGCGATTGACTTTGCGATTGTATTCGGTTTTACCGGCTTTATGAAATTCCTTCCTTCTTTTATAGCGCTGGTTACGGGAGAGCATCCCGCTGCCTGTGCGGCAAAGACCTTTGTATTTACCCTGTCAATCAAGCCGAGCATCTCGAATTCTTTAAATGCCTTCCATATCTTGGTAATGAGAGAGCTGCCCGCTACGGGAACGATGACATTATCCGGCGTCCTCCAGCCCAATTGTTCCGCTATCTCATAACCGAATGTCTTGGAGCCGTCGCCGTAATATGGCCTTATTGTAATATTTACGAATGCCCAGCGATAATTTGCCGCTATCTCGCTGCAGAGCCTGTTTACATCGTCATAGTTGCCCTTTACACCGATAAGATTCGTTCCGTATATGAGCGTCCCGAGTATCTTGCTTGTTTCGAGGTCCGCAGGTATGAATATATAGCTTTTTACCCCGCCCTCTGCGGATAAGGCAGATACGGAATTAGCAAGATTGCCGGTAGATGCGCAGGCTACCGTATCGTATCCGAATTCCAGAGCCTTTGTTATTGCAGTAGAGACAACCCTGTCTTTAAAAGAAAGGGTAGGGTGGTTTACGCTGTCATTTTTAAGATAGAGATTGTCAACCCCCAATACCCTCCCGAGATTATTAGCCTTAACGAGCGGAGTGTAGCCGACATCCCTTCCAACCCTCGGCTCGCCGTCAATTGGCATAAGCTCCCTGTATCTCCACATATTTTTTTGCCTGCCCTCTATGACCTTTCTGCTCAAAACATTTTTAATTGCGTCATAGTCATAGATTACCTCCAACGGGCCAAAACAGTATTCGCATACATGGATAGGCTCTTTTTGATACTTTCTTCCGCACTCCCTGCACTTCAAACCTTGAACATAGCTCACAATACAACCCCCCTGCCCCCTTTTTTAAGGGGGAATTAATGTCCTTCAAAATACTTTATATAACTCAAATACCTTGTCCCCGTATCCGGAAACACAACGACCACATTTTTATCCTTGCCCAATCTCTTTGCAATCTGAAGGGCGGCATAGCATGCGGCTCCGGATGAAAAACCGACCAAAAGCCCTTCTTTTTCGGAAAGCTCCTTTGCCGTATAAAAGGAATCTTCATCGCTCACGGGTATGACCTCGTTTATTATATTCATGTTCAGCACCTTAGGGATAAATCCTGCGCCTATCCCCTGAATCAGATGCGGTCCGGGTTTGCCTCCGGACAGAACCGCCGATGTTTTAGGCTCTACGGCTGCAATTTTCACATCGGGGATTTTTGTTTTTAAAACCTCGCCGACGCCGGTTATCGTGCCGCCTGTCCCGACACCGGCTACAAATGCGTCAATCCGGTTATCCCCCATATCCTTCAGTATCTCCTTTGCAGTCGTCCGTCTGTGAATCTCGGGATTTGCCGGATTATTGAACTGCTGGGGCATAAAATAGTCCGAATGTTTTTTTGTAAGCTCCTCCGCCCTTTCTATAGCGCCCTGCATGCCGAGTTTAGCCTTTGTAAGCTCTATCGCTGCGCCGTAAGCCTTGAGAATCGCCCTTCTCTCATCGCTCATATCTTCGGACATCACCAGAATAACCCTGTATCCTTTTATTGCCCCTATCATCGCAAGCCCTATTCCGGTATTTCCGCTGGTAGGCTCGATGATAGTCCCGTCTTTTTTTAAGACCCTCCTCTTTTCCGCATCCTCGATCATGCTGAGGGCTATTCTGTCTTTAACGCTGCCCCCCGGATTAAAATATTCCACCTTGGCATAGATATGGGCTGAGCCTTCAGAAACAATCCTGTTAAGCTTTACCAACGGGGTTGAGCCGATAATCCCGGCGACATTCTTAGCCCTTTTACTCTCCATATTCGAATATAAAGTTTGCCTCTAAAAGTTGCTTATAGAAGAATAATATTATACATAAGTAAAATTGTCAAGAATTATTTTTATTTAGTAAAGAATTTAGCTGAGTCTGCAGGCTTAAAAAAAATGGAGG
>CAYMMR010000048.1:0-12466 GCA_964391545.1 uncultured Nitrospinota bacterium
TATATTTAAACCAGTCATAATGGAAACATGGGACAACCTGCCCTCTATGATTGACAATAACACCCCGGCGAGGGACAGTGCAGGCAAGTCCGGGATGAATATAGCTATCATCACGCCCCCCGATTCTGTCTACATAATAAACGATTAAATAATCCGATAATCCGGCAGGTTTTTTCTCTCTCTCCGCTGCATTTTTAATCTCCTTCAAAATATATTCCACTCTGCCGGCATTATCCGGAGAAATTCTCAGTTCTTTAATATTTGCAGAGTCAGGTTCATACAAAGCAAAGGAATGATACTTATAATTAACATTCGAAAAATAACGATACAGGTCAAACATGCTTTCGTAATTACGATTTTGAACTACGGAGTGAATCGAAACGGCGATACCCATTCTATCCATCTCTCTGATTGTCCAATCCGCCTTTTCAAAGGCATGCTCCAATCCCCGTATCTTATTGTGATACGATGTCATGCCATCGAAAGAGATCTGGCAATGAAGATTCCTTAGTTCTGCAAGACGATTAATATGCTCTTTTTTTAAGAGAGCGCCGTTGGTTGTAATAAAAACCGTCGTATTATCAGTGCAGTTCATACATAGATAAGTTAGAAGGTCATAGATGTATTTTACGAGGAACGGCTCTCCTCCGGATATCTCTATAAATTTGAATTTATTCTCGATGCCGAATTTGGCAATCTCAAATGCTTCGTCGCGGCTCAACATGCCTTGCTCTTTCTCTTTTATTATGCCGCACATGTTGCAGGATAGATTGCAATGACTCGTAAGAAGGATGCTTAGTTTGCCTTTTTCAAAATCGTAAAAAGGCTGGCTCGTCATAAAGAATTAACCCCTGCCTTTTCCTCCACAATATTATGGAAAGGAGAAAAGGAGGAAATTATCCGGTGGCGGGTTGTGTATGTGTCGTCTGTTAAGACATGCTGTTTTGCCAATTTACTTTTTAAATTGATTAAAAGCGGTCCCCTTAAATTGGCGGTCATATTAGAGGGGTCTTCTGGAATAGTAACAATGACCATCGTTGCGATTTCATTTATATTCTCGGCGCTAAGACTATATAAATCCTCTTTTCTTACCTGAACTGTATAATCGGGCTTGAACAGGACAGGGTCAATTATTATAAATCCCACACTCGGCTCGTCCACAGCCTGAAAGAGTTTAAAAGGCGTGTCCTCAGCCATATCGAGTATTACATATCTCTTTATATCAGGAAAACCTATAACGCCTTCGGGGACGGTTATAATATCGTCTTTGTTAATCTCGATTGTTCCGAATCTTAATGTATTAATCTGCAATGCAACCTCCTAAACAAAACTAATTTTAGCCACAGACTTTCACAGACTAAAGAACAAAAGAAAAAGATTTAGACACAGACGAACACGGATAAGTTATGATTCACACAGATAAAAAAACAGTAAAGAATCATACAGAAATCAGTGTCCATCAGTGTCAAAAAAGATTAGTTTTTTTCTCTATGTTCCGGCTAAATACTTCCTTTATTTTCTCAAAACTCATGGAATTAAGCTTTGCTGCCAGTCTGTTCTCCTCCATTATCTTTGCGTATATCTCTTCCCTGTGGATTACAAGCCCGGGAGGCGCTTCTATGCCGACCCTCACCTGCCTTCCCCTTACCTCGACAATGGTAACCTTTATATTGTCGCCAATGTTTATACTCTCTCCCGACTTCCTTGTCAGAATTAACATAGAGATTCTTCGGGCTTTGCCCTCAGAATGACAGCTAATGCTGTCATCTTATAAAATCCAACAAACTCGGCTGGATAATCTTTGCCGCTGACTGCAGCGTCGCCTGATAAGCAGTCTGAAATAGCGCCAGGTCGCTGGCAGATTTTGCCATATCGGCTTCTTCAACGGTAACCCTTTGCTTTTCAGCATCCTGATTCGACTGCTCCAAAAGCCCCTTCATGCTTTCGATTCTATTTACCCTGCCCCCTACCTCTCCCCTTATCCCTACTACTTTATCGATATTCGTATCGAGAAGCCCTATTGCTCCAAATATCGCATTCGTATCGTTATTATTAAGGGCGTCTCTCAGCATTGTGAGCGTCTTTATGATATTCTTCCCGCCGCTGATTCCAAGGTCGGATGCAGATGTACCTGTGCCTACCTCCCTGGCATAAGCCAATGTAGATGAATTGTTGGAAGTTATCTGTAACGACTTCCCTGACGAATCTATGCCCGCCGTAACATTAAGTCCGGAGTTATTTATGGCATTAATGACATCGGAAATAGTGGATGAAGAGCTTAAGCTTATCGTCCCGGAGGCTGCGCCGTTTACCACTGTTATCGCCGTGAGGCTGAGCCCGTTCCCGCCATTCAAAAGAGACAGCGGTGTGGATGCAGTCAAATCAGGAGATAAATCGAGCCCCTCGATATTATCCGGCCTGCTGGCAAGTATGCCAAGATCGCCCGCAGCGCTTCCTCCTCCCACTTCTTCTATAATCAGGTTTTGTGTGGCGATACTGTTATCATCCGTTATGGTAAGGCCGTTCCCTGCGCTGTTTATCGAGGCTGTTACATTTATACCGCCGGCATTCGATATGGCATTAATTACTTCCGAAATAGTAGATGCGCCCGAGAGATTTATTGTCGCAGAATTACCTGCCCTGTCCGTTATCTTTATCGAGCCGGATGCTACGCCGTTTCCCCCATTTAAAGAAGACAGGAGGGTATTATTGGTTATATCCGGAGTCAAATCCGTTGTCAAAAGAGTGGAGCCGTCAAGGCTGATTCCCATATTCTTGCCGGATTCTATCTCTATCTGAACCTCTTTTTTATTTCCGAAATATATTGCCCCCGATGTAAACGGCGCTGTATTGGTCTTCTGTCCTGCAAATATATACTTGCCTCCTATCGAGGCATTGCCGAGCATGACCATCTGCGAGATGATATTATCGATATCCTTTGCATAAGTCCTTCTTGTCTCGGCAGTGGCAGGCGCACCTGCCTGAGATACCGATATCTCCTTCGCCCTTCTCATTACCTCGCTCATCGTGTTTAAAGTCGAATCCGCCAGATTGAGCCATGCAACGCCCTCGTCTATATTCCTTATATGCTGGTCGGTAGAGGATATTCTCGCCCTATAATCCAGGACGCGGTTTAAGCCAGTCGGGTCATCGGATGGCTTATTTATTCTTTTTCCGGAAGCAAGTTCTTCCTGAGCCTTTAGAAGCTTCTCGTTGTTCGTAAATATGTTATACAGGGTGTTATTATACATCATCCTGTTTGTGATGCGAAACATATAAAATCAGGGATTTAGGGATTAGGGATTAGGGATTGGTAAAAAAATACTAACCACTAATCGCCAACCGCTAACCGCCGCCTCCTATCTCACCGTGCTCAATAATGTATCCAACAGTTCGTCCACTGTGCTTATGAGCTTCGCAGCAGCGCCGTAGGCTTGCTGAAATTTTATTAAATCTATCATTTCCTGGTCGAGGGACACGCCGGATATATTCTCCCTCCTGTTCTCCAATTGAAGCTTTACTGCCTCCCTCTGTTTTACATTTTCCTTGGCAGTAGAGGTATCGAGTCCTACCGTCCCGACTACTGCATTATAATAATCGTTAAATGTATATGTCCCGGATGCGGCGCCGCCAGAGCCGCCTACAATAAGACTGCTTTGCAGGGCTCCTATCGAAAGTGCATTATCCCCATCCCCCGATGCCGCGCTCTTTGCAGCGGCTACCTTTTTTGTATTTAACTCTACCGTAGAATTTACCGCCATTATGCTTGAGGAATTCTCGGATGCGCTTATTACAAATCTATCCCCTGACGCAGCAGAGCCCGATATGGAAACGGTAATACCCTTCTGCTGAAAGAATGAAATAGAGCTTCCGGATGAAAATGTAAATGTCCCCGAGGATGCCCCCTGTGTGGCATTATAAATCGAATAGCTCGAAGACGATGTAAATCTCACCTCGTAATTATCGGTAGCAACTACTTGCGGATTGCTGACGCTTCCGGAGCTTACTGTGGCGCTACCGGTATTGGAGGCGCCTGCCTTTGTCGTAACAGATAAAGGATTAAAAAAAATTACTCCTGTAGATCCGTCGAGGCCGTAACCCGTAACATGCTCTTTATTGACCTCTTTTACTATCGAGGCAGATAATATGTCCAATTTCTTCAGATACTGCTGGACATTGCTGTCCCTCGCCTCGATTAACCCTGCCAGATTCCCGCCTGTCAAATCGCTGCTGAGGTCGGTAAGGGTTCCGTCCACATTCGTCCACTTTACATCATGAAGCGCTGCATTCTCGGAATTTTGGACCGCCTGCAATTGAAAGGCATACTGCCCCGTTACGAGAGGCCTGCCCTTGGCAGTATAAACGATTACCTGATTATTCGTAGAATCCTCGTAATAATTAACATCCATCCTCTCGGCAATCTTCTTTATAATTAAATCCCTTTTATCTCTCAAATCATTGGCATTTTCTCCTGTTACTTCGGATTCATGAATTATCTTATTCAATTCTACGATTTGACCCGTCAACTGATTCACTTCATCAACAACGGATACTATTTTTTTATCGGCATCATCCCTGATTCTCTTGAGGTCTGTCGAGAGTTTATTAAAGGTATCGGACAGGAGTTTTCCTTTTCCGATTACTGCCTGCCTCTCCGTCTCGCCTGCAGGATTTAAGGACAGATTCTGCCACGCAGACCAGAATTCGGTTAAATACTTATTTAACCCGCCTCCTGTAGTCTCGTTAAACACCACCTCTGCACGGCTCAACGCCTCCTCCTTCGATGTCCACTTCCCAAGAAGATTCGTCTCGGAATTAATCTGGGAGCCGAGGAAGTTATCGTAAGCCCTTTTTATCTCCGTTATCTTTACGCCGGTCCCAATCTGACCGGGAATGGTAGGAATCGGATGGGATGCCTCGATTACGGCCTGCTGGCGGGTATAACCCTCTGTATTTACATTGGCGATATTATGGCCTGCAACCTCGATAGCGGTTTGCTGCGAAAGTAGAGCCCATTTGGCTATATTTAATGCGCCGTAGATATTCATACAGTTTAACTCATAACTTTTACCATCCTACCCCTCTGCACCTGGCTGTGAACTGCTCCAGATGAGAGGTAAGTAGGACGGGGGTTTGTTATGTCATTTAAAAATTTGAATGATTCTCTTATTGTATCCATTGACATCTCGATAAAGCCTTTGTTCTCCCTGTTTACATCCCTTATGCTCTGGACAAGGGATAAAAGTCTGGAGCGATAACTTTTAAATTTAGAAGAATACGGCTCAGAAGTCGAATCCGACAGATAAGATAGTGTTATATTCGCGGCTCGCGGCTCGCGGCTCGCGGCTCGGATAAAAGTTGCTAATTTATCCGTAACGGATATTCTCGAATCCTCTAACATCTTCAATTTAAGTATCACCGTCTCCTTCTGTTTTATACAGTCATGGAGTCTATGAAGAGAGTTTTCTATGATAAACTGCCTCTCCCTTTGAAAGATGTCCAATAGGAGAGAGTAATTCTCCACAATCTCTTTCAATATTTCGGATAGGCTATCCAATAAGGTATTCATATTCGTTATTATCGGCAAATTATTAAATACAGTTAAGAATTAAGAGTTAAGAGTTAAGAATTAGAAAATAAGAAATTCATTTAATTCTTCATTCTTCACTCTTCACTCTTCACTTATTCTGCGAAAGCTGCTTAAACATCGTCTCTGAAATTTCCGATTTCCCTCTCTCGGACATGCTCTTCGCAATCTCCTGATCCATCATGGATTTATATATCTCTTCGCCGCTCTTGCCGTATATAAAACCGCTCTTTGGAACCGTATCTCTCATAGTCTTTATCATGTAATATAGAAATACGGACTCAAACTCCGATGTAAGCTTTTTAAGTTTTTTTGTATCAACCTCATTACCCCTAACTCCCAACTCCGAACTTCCAACTTTATCTATGTTCACAGTATCTCCAATTCCGCCTGCAATGCCCCGACAGCTTTAAGGGATTGAAATATAGCAATCAGGTCTCTCGGAGAAACCCCTACGGCATTCAGCGCCTTTACCAAATCGCCTATATTTGCAGCAGCGGGAACTACTATCAATCTATCCCCTTTTTCTTTGATCGTTATGGCAGACTCGGGGGATGCAGCCGTCTGTCCGAATGTCAGCGGAGGCGGCTGAATAATCCGCAGCTGCTCCTTAATCTCTACAATCAGCTCGCCATGGGATATTGCCGCCGAAGCGAGCCTTACATTATCCCCGATAGCAATCGTCCCTGTTCTTTCATCCATCACCACTTTAGCCCTGTTGTCTACGCCGACATCGAGAGATTCTATCTGTCCTACCATTTCCACGAGCTTAGCCCTGAATTTCTCCGGGATTTTTACATTTATCGTCCCTGAATCCGAAGGGAATGCCGAACCCTCACCTATAGATGTATTAATCGCCTTTGCAGCATTTAATGCCGTCGTGAAATCGGGACGATGAAGTATAAGATTAAACCCCTCCTTAGTGTTAAAATCAAAGGGAATTTCCCTCTCTATAATGGCTCCGCTTGCTATTTTCCCTACAGTCGTATGGTTTCTCTGAATCGAAGTCTTTTCGGCTTGCACCATGAATGCTCCGCCCACGGATACTGCGCCTTGAGCAACGGCATATATCTCTCCATTCGGCGCCTTAAGGGGCGTCATAAGAAGGGTCCCCCCTTCGAGGCTTCTGGCATCTCCGAGGGAAGAAACCGTAACATCTATACGCCCTCCTATCCTTGCAAAGGGCGGAAGATTGGCAGTAATCATTACTGCCGCTATATTCTGTATCCTCACATCATACAACTGCCTGACATCCACTGTCGTCCCAAGCTTTTCCATCATACTGAGAAGGGTCTGAACGGTAAACTGGCTGTTATAGTAATTATCCCCTGTATTTCTTAAACCCACTACAAGACCGTAGCCTATAAGCTGGTTATCCCTGACGCCGCCAATGCTCGCTATATCCTTCAGCCGTGCAGCCTCAGAAGACAGAAGACAGAAGACAGAAGACAGAAGACAGAAGATAATAATAAAAATAGTTTTTTTAATCATTTTCATATTTCCCTCACCCTTAACTAATTGATACTGAAAAATGACTTTTTTGAACGACCCCGCACATAACTTATGTGCGGGGAAAAAATAACGGAAGCGAAAAAAAGGTCATTTTTCAGCGTTAACTAACTAAAACGGCCATATCCATTTGAATGTCTTTCCAAGCCAGCCGGGTCTCTGCTCATCATCGAGACTTCCCTCACCTTGATAAAGTATCTTTGCATCGGCAATGTCAGAGGAAAACACCGTATTGCTGCGGGATATATCCTCTGCCCTGACAATACCGCTCACTGTTATATACTGGGTTTCGTCATTGACTTTTATATCCTTGACGCCGTCTATTTTAAGATTTCCATTGGGCAGAACCTCGATTACCACTGCCGTTACCGTAGCGCTAAGATTGCCTGCCCTTGTAGTGCTTCCTACGCCTTCGAATTTATTTCCGCCTTTGAATTGAAAATCCGTAGGTATTCCTGTTCCTGCCTTAAAACCGAGGGTATTATCGCTGGCACGGGATGTCTTTGTTTGAGACGCCTTCGATGCCTGCGATGATTCGGCAATTATAACGGTAACGATATCCCCGACTTTATTCGCTTTAGTATCTTTAAACAAAAGGAGCTTGCTTTCTTCTTTGGGCCACAGCGACCCTTCTTCATATACAGCCTTCGGCGGGCTTATCTCCGGAAGCGGTCTTGTAACCTTTGCAGCACAACCCGTGAAAAACAGTAAGAAGTAAGAAGTAAGAAGTAAGAAGTAAGAAACAGTAAAAAACTTCTTACTTTCTACTTCATACTTTTTCCTTCCTACTTCATACTTCATACTTTCTACTTTCATTTTTCCCTCCTTAAAATTCCACCATTACGATATTGGAATCTATCACCTTTGCATGGATTACCCTGTTTGACGACACATTCAATACCTTTACAATATCCCCTTTGCCTCCTTTTTCTCTCGCCACACCCTTTGCCGTAATCTTAAGAACCGTTGATTCGGCCACAATGTTCACCACATCTCCCTGCATTACAACCGGCAATGTCTCTACGGAATTTTTCGTAATAACATCTCCAATTTTAATATCGCCTTTCGCCTGCTTGCCTACAACTTCTTTAATATTAGTAATCGAATGAGCGGTGTCTCTGTTTACTTCCCTTTCCTCTATGTGTATATCGCCATCGTAGATAGTCTCTCCTTTTTTTATATTCCTTAAAGCAGCAACAGAGGGGAGCAGGACTTTTAAATCCACAATTGCATTTACGCCCTTCTGAACTTTTCCGTTCGATTTAAAATTAATATTAAGAAAAGCCTGGTCTGCCGAAAAAACCGAACTGCCTGTATTGATTTCACAGCTAAAATCCTGAGATGGCAGCAATATCCTGCCGTTATAATTTATATTTCCGATAACAATACTGCCTGAATTCGACCCCATTCCCGGATTAAGACGCTCCGGGACAAGTTTCTTTTCTATAAACTCCTTTACAATTTCCCTCAATTGTTCGGATGTTACTTCGTAATATTTTCTCGATATGCCGATTTTAGGAGGGGAATTCAACTCTATATCCTCGATAGGGATTCTGCTCCTTTTTATCACAAGCCTTAAAAAATCCTCCGTTACTGTCTGAGATTCCCCTAATGACGGAGAAAAACCTATCACCACATTCTTGAGCTTATCCACTAAATCCATCCTGTCGCCGGTTATCTCCGCAATATCTCTTAGATATGCCATTTCCCCTTCAACAACCGAGGCATCGGCAACATTGACAGTAACCGCGGCATAAGACATGATAGGCAATAGGCAAGTTACAAGAAGCAAGATGCAAGATGCAAGATACAAGAATTTTCTTAGTTCTTGCTTCCTGTTTCTTGCCTCTTGTTTCTGACTTCTGGCTTCTGACTTCTGGCTTCTAACTTCTGACTTCATATTTCACCTCACCTCTTGATATTATTGGCAGTGTTCAGCATCTCGTCTGCCGTCTGAATCGCCTTTGAATTTACCTCATAAGCCCTCTGGGCAAGTATCATATTGGTCAATTCCTCGACCACGCTTACATTCGATATTTCAAGAAAGCCTTGCTGAACAGTCCCCAATTCGTTTGTCCCGGGGCTTCCTGTAGTCGGCGTTCCGGATGCATCTGTCTGCATATATAGATTATTTCCCAAACCTGCAAGACCTGCGGGATTTAAAAAATTTGCCATTGTAATAGTTCCAGCTACTGTAGGCGTGACAGTCCCTGGACGAAGAACGGAAACCTGCCCCTGCTGGTCAATAGAGATAGTTTTCGAATCGGACGGGATTGTAACCGTTGGCGTCAGAGGATAGCCGTCCGAAGTAACCATACGGCCCGTATTATCGAGCTTGAATGCGCCTGCCCTCGTATATGCCGTAGTTCCATCGGGTCTCAAGACCTGAAAGAATCCTTTTCCCTGAATAGCGAGGTCAAGCTCGTTCTGGGTCTGCTGCATATCTCCCTCTATAAATATCTTTGAAACCGCCGCCGCCTTAGTTCCAAGACCCAGCTGGATACCTGTCGGCACCTGATCGCCAGCCTGTGATGTTGTGCCAGGAAGTCTTAATGTCTGATAGAGGAGGTCCTGAAAATCAGGCCTGCTCCTCTTAAACCCGGTCGTATTCACATTTGCCAGGTTATTGGCTATAGTGTCTATATTCAACTGCTGCGCCTGCATCCCTGTCCCTGCCGTATACATTGCCCTAATCATAAAAACCCTCCCTTAAAAATTTGGGATTTTAGATTTTAGATTTGGGATTTTAAAATCCGAAATCCAAAATCGCAAATCCAAAATTACACTATATTGCCCTTCCTACTTCATCCACCAACTTTGAGGTAGAATCGTTAAAAGACTGTATAACCTTCTGATAAGATTCATACCCCCTTACAACCTCTATCATCGAAGTCATCTCTTTTATGGTATTCACATTTGACCTCTCTATAAAACCCTGTCTAACCTCTGTATTTTTGGTTTCTAATTCGGGTATGTCTTCATTTATAGGGGTATATAATCCATTTCCAACCTTTTTCAACGAATAAGGTTTCTCAAAATCCACAATCTTCAGCTTATACCCCCCTGTCATTCGCACCGGAACATCCCCTGAAAATTGGTCTATTACGGATATTGTTCCGTCCGCTGATACAGAAACCTCTCCTTGCTGCGTAAGCGACAATACATTAATATATATATACTCATCGGCTCCTCCAGCCCCGCTAAGAACAGGGTATCCATCCTGTGTTTTCAAAATGCCCTCCGTATCTATCTTAAAATTCCCATTTCTCGTATACCTGATGCCGTCGGGGGTATCTACAACGAAAAATCCATCCCCATTTAATGCCAAATCCAGTTCATTGCCGGTCTCATGAAGGGGACCCTGAGAAAAATCAATATAAGGATTCGAATTAACCACATATTCATTAGAAGGGACACCCGGAATTAAAGGCGCTGGAATATTGACACCCTTCTGCCGATTGAGATAACTCTCGAATGCCGGTATATCCCCTTTATACCCTGCCGAATTCACATTCGCCAGATTATTGGAGATTATATCCATTCTCCTCTCCTGAACAATGCTTCCGGAAAGCGCGGTATAAATTCCATTATCCAAAGCCGCCTCCTTAAATTAGCCTCTCATCCCCTCTCCACTGAGGGGAGAGGGTTAGGGTGAGGGGATTTATGTTTATTAAGTTGAGGAGGTTTTCTTGACCTTAACCCCAACCTTAACCTGCTATACTTTTTTCCTGCTTAATATTAATGCAAATGATATGCCATTAGGAAGACAGAGAGGTAAAATAGTTAAAATGCTAATATATTCAATGGGTTTTTAAGTAATGACAGAAAGATTGGGGATTCAAAACTTTGACACTTATTGCAATGGATGGAAGGTTTTTCTTGAAATAAGGTATTTTTTACCTGTCATTATTATGACCAATACGGTGAGGAGCAAAATTTGCGGCTAAATTCATGCCGCACATTCGCTTAAAAGAATAAGGTTTCATATCTTGAATTGATGATAATGCAGTTAAAAAGGATAAAAGGCTCTTAAAAAAGGTTTTATAAAATGAGTTAAATCTGATATAATATTCTCTAAAACAAAAGGGAGGGACGCATGACAACAGCGATAAAACAAGGCAGGGAAGACCTAATTAGAGTTAAGCAGTATATAACCGATGCTAATGGACATAAGGTGGCTGCGGTTATCGAGATTGAGGAACTCATCGGACTTAAGGCAATGGTAGATATTATACCTCCATCGGAAGTCTGGCTTTACAAAAACAAAGAAGTTCTTGAGAGCGTCCGCAGAGGGCTTAAAGACGCTGCTAAAGGCAGGATATCGAAGCTCAATATCGATGAACTGTAGGAGAGAATCCTCATTGTTTGATATCTATCTCACTGATGAAGCCCAAGAGCAAGTAAACAGGCTTAAGACTGACAAAGGACTTTCTAAAAGGTATAAGGCGGTCAAGAAAGTCCTCCGGTATCTTTCTGCAAATCCAAGACACCACGGTTTACAAACTCATGAGTTCACATCCCTCAAAGGTCCAAAAGGGGAAAAAGTTTTTGAGCCTTATGCTGAACAATCCACCCCGGCAGCATACCGAATCTTTTAGTACTACGGCCCCGTCCAAAACCAGATTACTGTTATCACAATAACTCCGCATCCATAGAAAGAAGCAGAGTCAATAATTAGTGGATAGTCCCACAAATAGCTTTACCATAGTTTGTCATTCCCGCGAAAGCGGGAATCCAGTAAAATCAAAGACTGGATTCCGCATCAAGTGCGGAATGACAGTAAAGGAACTTTAGGGACACTCTATTAGGTATGGATGTCCCCGAAATTTGCATTGGCAAGGAGAAATAAGTATGGTGTCCCCGGAATTCCGTTATTTAACAACACCCAAAAAATTTCTTATTAAATCTATTGCCTTTGGACTTACAAGAATTATCGTAAATAAAAGTATCAGGAAATATAACCTCAATTTTCCTTCTAAATCTACTTTTAAGGAATGTATTTTCCCTTCTAAATCTATTTTTACTGTTTGTATCTCCTGCCTGATTGTGTTTATTTCACCTTCTAATCTAACAATATCCGCCTTTGTGGCAAGCTCTTTTGTCAGTTCATCCTTTATCTCAAGCTTCTTTTGAAGGGCAACATCTTGAGCCTTCTTTTCAATAATTGTAAGAGTCTCTTCTATGATTTTTACAACCTCTTTAGCCTCCTCCCTTCCAACCTTCTTCTCAAGAAGTTCAAATATATCCATTGGTATTGCTGTAGCCATGAACATAAAATACCATTACATATAAGGTCTGTCAATTGTTTTTTCTCGAATGTTATTTAAAAAATAAAACCGCACTGATTTTAAGGGATTTAAGAATTAAAAC
>CAYMMR010000049.1:0-12441 GCA_964391545.1 uncultured Nitrospinota bacterium
CGACAGGGTGGCCGAATTGCTTTGGAACAGGTGGCCGATTTCAGTGGAATAGGCAATCAATGTCTATTTTGGGGATTTTGATGAAATATTTTCATATATGGGATTATAATAAGACAAAAAAGAGGGTCTTAAAATATGACTTTTAGAAAACTGCCCGCAACGGCAGATAATATACTAAAATACTAAAGGAACTTGATATTAAGGAAATTAAAAATGTAAACACTGAGGGCGATGAAAGAAAAAAATTACAGAAAAATTAGACACAGATTCACACAGATTAATTATGATGGATACAGTGAAAATCAGTGTCAAAAATATTTTTTCCAGTGTCTTCAGTGTTTTCAGCGGGGAAATTAAGTTTTTATTTTTTTGTCAGTGAAAGTTGGCGGCTTTATATGATTTTTTTCTGGTCATTAATTGCAATCCTTTGTGCGGTATCTTTCGGTTTTATTACAGGGGTTTTTAATCCCGGAGAGAATGTAAACGCACTCTGGCTTATAACAGCCTCTGCCTGTTTCTTTGCCCTTGCCTATCGTATATACGGCGGATTCCTTGCTGCAAAGGTCGCTGTCCTCGATGACAGCAGAATCACACCGGCAGTAAGATTGAATGACGGAAAAAATTTTCACCCTACGAATAAGTGGGTTCTCTTCGGTCATCACTTTGCCGCCATTGCAGGCGCAGGTCCGCTTATAGGTCCGGTTCTTGCCGCACAGTTCGGCTATCTCCCCGGTTTTCTCTGGATTCTAATCGGCGCAGTTCTCGCAGGCGGGGTTCACGATTTTATAATATTAACCGCCTCGATACGCAGGGACGGCCATTCTCTGGCAAGGATTGCAAAAGACGAGGTCGGACAGATAGCGGGTTTATCGGCATCCATTGCAATTATATTCATTATAATCGTAGCGCTGGCAGGACTCGGTCTTGCGGTTGTCAATGCCCTTTACCATAACCCATGGGGTGTATTTACTATAGGCATGACTATTCCGATTGCCATATTCATGGGACTTTATCTTCATAATTTCCGTCCCGGCAAAATCGGGGAGGTTTCCGTTATAGGCGTCTTGCTTTTAATCGCATCGGTAATTTTCGGCAGATATATCCCCGGCTCCGACATCTCATTCATGTTCGACTTTGAAAAAGAGACTCTTGTTTATATTTTAGGTATCTATGGCTTTACAGCCTCTGTTCTTCCTATATGGATGCTTTTGGCTCCAAGGGATTATCTCTCCACATTCATGAAGATAGGAACCGTTTTGATACTTGCCATTGGCGTTATATTTATTGCCCCTTCCTTAAAGATGCCGGCTGTAACCTCTTTTGTCGGCGGAGGGGGACCGATAATACCCGGCATGGTATTTCCATTTGTGTTTATTACAATAGCCTGCGGGGCCCTTTCTGGATTTCATTCCCTTATATCTTCCGGTACCACTCCTAAGATGATAGAGAAGGAGTGCCATGCAAAGGCAATAGGCTACGGCGCAATGCTGGTCGAGGGATTCGTCGGCATCATTGCACTTATATCTGCGGCAATATTGATTCCAGGCGATTATTTTGCCATTAATACGAAGCTTTCCGCAGAAGCCTTGTCGTCGCTTGGTTTCCCTGTGGACAGGATTAAGGAGCTATCGCAGTTAGTCGGTGTAAATGTAGAGGGAAGGCCCGGCGGAGCGGTTTCTCTCGCTGTCGGCATGGCGTCAATATTTTCTGCGCTTCCGGCAATGAAGGGACTGATGTCTTACTGGTATCAATTCGCCCTTATGTTCGAAGCTTTATTTATATTGACTACAATCGATGCAGGGACAAGGGTCGCCCGGTATCTCCTTCAGGAGATGGGAGGATATTTTTATAAGCCTTTGAAGGATTTAACATGGCTCCCCGGAAATATTATTATGAGTCTTGTCGTAGTATTTGCATGGGGATATTTTATTGCCGCAGGAAGTATCTCCACGATATGGCCCATGTTCGGTGTTGCAAATCAATTGCTCGGCATGCTTGCCCTCTGCATAGGAACGACTATTATAATAAAAATGGGGAAAGTTAAGTATATATGGATAACCCTTATACCTATGGTCTTCATGGCTGTTATTACCCTGACAGCAGCGCATCAGTTGTTCTGGAATTTTATTCATAAGGCAAATGCGAGCGGAAATCCCGCAGATATATTTACATTCAGGCTTGATGCTGCGCTCATGGCTGCGATGGCTTTTCTTTCTGCTGTAATTGTGGTAGACTCCGTTATTAAGTGGTATGGATATTTAAAAGTATCAGAGTATCAAAGTATCAAAGTGTCAGAGTAAAAAAACTTTGACACTATGACACTTTGACTCTTTGATACTTATTGAAGGGGGTATTTATGAGCGGAAAAATTCCTATTACAAAAAATGGGTTTGAAAAAATGAGGGAAGAATTGCAGAGATTAAAGAGAGAAGAGAGGCCGAAGGTAATACAGGCGATTGCCGAGGCAAGGGCGCATGGAGATATATCCGAGAATGCAGAGTATGAGGCTGCCAAAGAGAAGCAGTCTTTCGTAGAAGGAAGGATTCAATGGCTGGAGGACAGGCTGGCAAGGACGCAGGTTATAGATACTAAGGCCATTCCAAAAGACAGGGTTGTCTTCGGCACAAGAGTCGCTCTCGAAGACCTTAATAACGGCGAAAAGGTCGCATATACCATAGTGGGCGAAGACGAGGCGGATGCCGATAACGGAAGCATTTCCGTAACATCGCCCATAGCAAGGGCGCTTATAGGAAAGCAGCTCGATGACATTGCGAAAGTAAACACCCCTGCTGGATTAAAAGAATTTATGATATTG
This sequence comes from uncultured Nitrospinota bacterium, assembly GCA_964391545.1. GTDB lineage: Bacteria > Nitrospinota > Nitrospinia > UBA9942 > UBA9942 > JACQEW01. The sequence goes on from CAYMMR010000049.1 coordinate 2,816, forward strand.
AGCATAGAATAGCCCACCCCTTCAATTCCACAATCTTTTTTATACCTCTTTACCTTTTAAGCTTTTAGCCTTGCCTTATTATCTGTATCACAATTTTTCATACACCTGTAAGTTTTAGCATACACTCCAAACCCCTTTTCAAACCCCTTCAAAAAAAGCTAACCATTTGATTTGTAAATACAAATCATAATAATAACATTTTGGCATGCTTGTTGCTTAATAAAGTTAGTAAGTTTCCAAAAAATATTTAAGGAGGGCTAACCTATGGCAAAGAAACTTGGTTTGATTGTAATCATAGTATCTATTTTCCTTTTCTATTCAATCCTATCTGCCCAATCCTCACCCACCTTTGGTCCAAACAAATACACAAGGGAAAAAGGGAGACCTCACGAATTCAAAGAGAGATTTACTCTCTGTGCCATATCAGGCACATACAAACTCATTGTAGATAACGGCGCTTATACAACAACAGAAGAAGATAACGATGACGAAAAAGGAAAAGACAAAGATAATAAAAAAGAGAAAAATGAAAAGAAAGAAAAAAAGACAAGAATCAGCGCTGGGGAGATAGAAATAAATGGAGAAGAAATAATAAAAGAAGATGACTTCAAAAAGAGATTAGCCAGAGTAGAGAGGACAATTAACCTTCCACAGGGAGAGAACAGAATAGAGATAGAAATAAAAGGAAAACCAGGGACATTTATCACAGTATCAATAGAATGTATCTCAGGATGTCTTGAACCTAATATAACCTTTCCAGTAACATGTGCTGTCATAAACAAGACAAAGACCGTTGTTCAGGGTAATCTCGCAAACCTCAATGGAGAGGCTGGAGTAATCCTACAGTCATCGGGTGTAGGTGGTCAGGTATTAGGATTAGCTCAAATACAGGCAGATAATTTCGCAGGAATAATCCCATTACAGCAAGGTCAAAACACAATAACCGTTCAAGCAACAGATGCCTGTGGATATAAAGCAACAGATACAATCGCCATCCAAACCGATAATCTTCAGGAACCTATAAGACTTACAGCCACACCATCAAGTGGTATCCTTAACACAACAGGGATACTTCCTGTAATATTTGAAGCAGAAGTATCTATACCAAATCCAGTATCAAACTACACATGGGACTTAAATGGAGACGGGACAGCAGAACAAACAGGGGCAACACTCTCCAAACTTACAGCTAATTACCAAAATGTAGGACTATACTTTCCCAAAGTTACCATTATAGACAATCAGGGTAACACTTATGAAGAAACAGCAATCATAAATGTCCTCTCCAGAGAAGAGATGGATGCCTTGCTTAAAGGAAAGTGGACATCTATGATTGATGCCCTCAATAAAGGTGATACTACAACAGCCCTGAGCAAAATAGCTTCTCGTAGTCGGGCATCTTATAAAACAATGTTTAGTGTCCTAAGCGGACGGCTTTCTTCTATCTTAGCAACAGCAAAAGAGTTTAATTTTATCAGCATAACTGATAATGCTGCAAAGTATAAATTACTAACTATAGAAGGTGGTAAAACCTACTCCTATGAAGTCATCTTTATAAAGGATAATGAAGGTTTATGGAAAATAAGGGAATTTTAATGAGGAGATTATGTTCTATAGATTTTTTGTAGTTATTTTTATAGGCTGGCTTTTCATAATGGGGAATTGGAGAATTGTGGCAGGAGCCGAGTTTACAGATTTTGGACCTTACAATGGCAAAATAGTTGATGATGAGACAAAGGAGCCTATAGAAGGGGTAGTGATATTCATTGAGTGGGTTAAGTTACATGCCTTTGCTGGTTCTACTTTCATTGATGGACAGGAGACATTGACGGATAAAAATGGAGAATTTTATATATCAGGTATATGGGTATTAAATCCATGGAAGCGTTTGACCTCGGAGGCTATAATGGTCATTTATAAAAGTGGCTATCAGGGTGCAACAGCCAGATGGTTCTATAAATATCTTCCAGTAGAGTATAAACGTCTTGGTCTTAGATTGGACGACAATGTCTACAAAGACTACGCCTCGCTCCTCCTCCCCCGTGCCGTAGGCTACTCTGCGGGGCTTATAAACTACTTCTTCCGTGGGAAGATAAACATGGAGAAAGATCCGAATAACTCAAGCCTGTATGTTATCAAAAACGAATCAGATGAATATATGTCTGGCACATTTACCCTCTATTATGATGATACCACTGACAATCGCCGTTACCTCACAAGCTGGAATAAATCAATAAACCCAAATAGCACAAGCGATTCTGTAACATTTACACCACCCACTGACCAAAAAGAGAAAGGTAAATACATCCTCGTCTTTAAAGGGACAATGGGAAATGAAATAGGCGCAGTAGTGGGGAGGGTTGTAGAACTTAAAAAAGAAGGGATAGGTAGTGTGGCGGGGGTAAATGGAAATAGTATAACAGTATATATGGAAGATGGCGGCACAATAACCGGCAGCTTGCCACCATTGCCGTCAGGTATTAATCGCAGCAGGGCAATCTCTGTAAGATTTGATAAAAATGATTGGAACATATTTGTGGTTTTAACTATATATTGCGATGAGCCAGACTGTAGGAATGGTTACTATGCGTTTCATAAATATTCAATAAATCCTGATAAAACCTCAAACTATCATGGTGTTGTATTAACAAAGGAAGTCTTTCCTTCTATAGAGGCAAGCTACAAATTAATTGAAAAGGAGAACCCTGAATGTGATGGGGGATATTGTGATTATAATGTAATTTATGCTACTACAGCAAATACATCTCATTTCATCTGTGTAGATTTTTCTCCGAAGGATGGGCATATAAAACCCTTTGGCGTTACTACCAATTTAGAGACAACTGGCAGGGAGAAAATCAATTTTGCAAAAAGTCCCGAGAGTGGCTGGTATAGATTTTATAGTCAGAATTATATTGATGATCAGAGAACGACTATAGAACTTCACGGAGGAGGGGCGGGCGGTGGGGAGGCTGCATCCAATGAGCGTATTTATCCCTTAGCAATTTTTAATGAGACAGACTATGCCTTTCTCCGTTATTATATCTATTTTGATTTTACAGGGCAACTTATACCATATCAACCAACTCAGATAGAGGATGATATAATATCGAGCTTTTCAATAGCAACTCAATTAAAAATATATAATATGTATTTACCAAGTAATTCCTATATAAAAACTGCTTTGAGGGATGGTAGTGGTGAATATAGTTTCTATCAAAAGGGGGGTGGGTGTGGTTGGAGTTATAGCGACTCGCTTGCCAGAAGGATTACATACTGTCCTGGAGTAATTGCGGTTCTTCCAGCGCTATATTTTAGTAATCCCGATATTGATAGACCTCCCGACGAGGCGAGAACTGTCCTCCACTATGCTATTTTAGATAGACTTACAATTAGAAGTAGTTTGAAATCCTACTCCTCCGAAACATGAGAAATGAATTGTCAAAATGTTTTGTTATTAAATAGCACCTCTGACAATGAAGGGTATTATTTGGCATGGAGGGGTGGAAAATTTGTAAAGTTTAAGAACTGCTCTGATTGGAAACCATTAGAATGTGGTGGTTCTGGAAATATTTTTGATATTTTGGTGAAAGATTGAATACGAAAATAGGGTTTTCTAATGAGTATGTGGAAATATATCAGAATTGGCAAAAGATATTTGGGGAGGGCTTAACCATGACAATTCTTTCAAAAGATGAGATGGATACCCTGTTTAATGAGAAATGGAAGGGATTGAAGGTGAATCTGGAGAGGGGGGATATTGAAAAGGCATTGGAATATATTGTAAGCGGTTCAAGGGATATGCACCGCTATAATTTTGAACTTATGGCTTCCATCCTTCCTGTTGTAGCTGAGGATTTGGGAAATATATCCATGGTTAAGATTGAAGATGATGCAGCAGAGTATGAAATTAAATCCGAATGCAGCGGACATACCCTGTCTTTTTATGTGAAATTTGTTAAGGATACGGATGGGGCGTGGAGGATAAGATTTTATTGAAAGGGGGGATAAAGATTAAAGGTAAGGTTTTTTAAGGTAAAAATATATATCCGCAGATTTCGCAGATGACAGCATCGTTGTCATTCTGAGGGCGAAGCCCGAAGAATCTCGAAACCGAGATTCCTCACTGAGCCTGCACTGAGCGAAACATAAGATTCCTCGCTTCGCTCGGAATGACAGGAGCGAAGGGTTCGGAATGACATTTCTGCGTAATCTGCGGATTAATCAAGTTTTTGTTTTTTAAGGGAGGGGCAGGAGATGAATAAGTCGGATATCGTTGAGATAGTTGCAAAAGAGGGAAATCTTTCAATAAGAACTTCGGAGGGTGCAGTTAATGCTTTAATGTCGAATATTATAAGCGCATTATCAAGGGGCGAGAATGTAACGATTGCAGGCTTTGGGACATTTTCAGTGTCAAAGAGAAAGGCAAGAAGGGGAAGGAATCCAAAGACAGGGGAAGTTATAGATATACCATCGAGAAAGATGCCTAAATTTAAAGCAGGCGGCGCGTTTAGAGAGGCATTAAGGTAGAATTTAGGTAGTTGAGCAGTTGAGCGGTTGAGAACCTCCTCCTCAACCTTGCTCAACCTGCTCAACTGCTTATTATAGATACGGTTTTACAAAGAGCAGGATAAGCGCTATAACCAGCGTATAGATAACCAGAGATTCGATGAGAGCCAGCCCTATAAGGAGGGTGGTTGTAATCTTTCCCGCTGTCCCGGGATTTCTTGCGATACCGGTCAGCGCTCCATTTACCGCGCTTCCCATACCTACGCCGCAGCCCAATGCAGCCAAACCCAATCCTACGACGCACCCCAAGCCTACATAACTGGAGTAATTGTATAATGCGCCGCTTGCCTCTTCGGCAGCCATAGATAGAGATGCAGTGGCTAATATAATTGCAGCAATTGAAAAAATAAGCGATGAAATTTTTCTGGACATTCCCTTACCTCCTTTCTGTATAGACTTCAGACATTAGACTTTAGACATTAGACATGAATTTTAATTTTTTGGGTCTAATGTCTGTTGTCTATAGTCTATTGTCTGATATTAATGATGCTCTTCCAAAGCGCCTGCGATATAAAACATGGACAGCAGCGAAAATATTATACTCTGAATGATGCTCGTAAAAACAGCAAGAAACATCATAGGCACGGGTAAAAACAATGGAAACAAAGAAGCCAGAATAATCAGCACCAAATCCTCTCCCTTGATATTTCCAAACAGCCTGAGAGTTAATGTTAAAGGCCTTGCAAGATGGGTGATAATCTCAAGCGGAAATATCAAAGGCGTAAGCCACCATATCGGACCCGTAAACGATTTTATATATTTTATAATTCCATGTCTGGTTATGCCGATGTAATGGTATGTAAGGAATACCACGATAGCCATTGCAGCGTTTGTATTTACATTTGCAGTAGGCGAGATAAAGCCGGGTATAAGCCCCATAATATTCGATATGAGTATAAAGAATGCAATAGTTCCGATGAGCGGGAGAAATCTTCTGCCGCCATGCCCCATATTCTCATCCATGAAATTTGCAATCCCATCCACAGCCATCTCGAAGAAGTTCTGCCCCCCTCCTTCCGGAACGAGTTTTAATCCCCTGCTTATCAAAAACGACACTACTGCCAACAGTATAATTATTACCCATGTATAGGTTACATGGGGGTAGTGTTCAAACCCCGGTATGCTAATATAAAGAAGCGGTTCTTCCATTAAGGTTTACCTCCATTTTTTTATGTCTCGACAGCATCACAATGTATGAAAAAAGGGCGGCGGAAAATCCTATAATAACCGCAATCATGTTTACTGCATTGCTTTTAGCCGATATATACAGGATGCCTGCAATTATAAGATAACGAAATAAAAATGTTACATAAGTCAGCGCCTTTGCCCTTTTAATATCCGACATATTCAGCAGTATGCCGTTTATGAAGAATTTAAGCCATCGGATATTCAAGAAGCAGATGGCGCCGCCCAATAATATGCCTGCAAATATGCTACCTGTCATCGTTAGCGTTTCCCCCGCCTTTTGCAACCCTGAACAGATTTATAAATCCTGCCGCTATGCCGAAGATTAAAAATATAAAGGTAAAAATCGGGCTTGTGCCGAATTTTCCATCCAAATATATGCCGAAGGCAAGCCCGATAAATATCGAGACTACAATCTGAATCCCTACAGTGGAAAGGAGGTATAACTCCCTGAACTGTCTGAATTTTCCCTTTTTATCGTCCTCGCCCATGTAATTAGTTAAATCTAACAAAGAAAAATAAGTATTGTCAAATGTTTTTTCTTTCCGATACAATATATTATATGAAAGCCATGGTGCTTGCAGCAGGATACGGGGAGAGGATGAGGCCTCTTACCGATAAAATTCCCAAACCCCTTTTGCCATTAAACGGAAAGCCTATATTGCATTATACCCTGAAGCTGCTCGAGAAGAACGGCATAAAGGAGATAGTCATAAATCTCCATCATCTGCACCGGATGGTTATGGATGCCTTTGGGGACGGCTCGCACTACGGCATGAAGATTCATTATTCTTACGAGAAAGAGATGCTCGGGACTGCCGGTGGAATAAAGGCGGCAGAAAAATTCTTAAAGGGCGATACCTTTCTGGTAATTAACAGTGATATAATTGTAAATATGGATATAAATAAGGCATTGGAGTTTCACAGGAAAAAGAAGGCGTTTATAACGATGGTTTTGAGAGAGGATGCCGATGCAGACAGATACGGCTCTATCGAGATTGATTCGACCGGCAGGGTGAGAAGGTTTCTCGGTATAACAACGAGGGACGAATGGGAAGCGCAAATTTTAAAAAAGCTGATGTTTACAGGGATACATATATTCGAGCCGGATATTTTCAATGAGATACCTGCAAACAGATTCTGCGGTATAACGGAGGAGATATATCCTAAGCTGATAGGCAGAGGCGCTCCGATTTATGGATACGAATACTGCGGCTATTGGCTCGATATAGGGACGCATGAACGGTATGAAAAAGCAAAGAGAGATGTTTTTAAAATTTAATATACGGAAAATTATAAAAAAGTAAGGAGAAAGGGAGAGGAGAGGGGAAATGGAGAAAAAATCTTTAAAATTATTTTTTAAAAAGAATTTATATTCTCCCATTCTCCCATTTCTCCTTTTCTCCTTATTCTTTTTCTTTTATCCCTATCCTGTCTTTGCCTTTGAAGGATCGGGATGCGGGAAGGATTGTGCATCCTGCCACAGCCTTACCATAAAGGAAGCCTCCGACATACTGAAAGCAGATGTAAAGGGAATAAAAGATAGTCCTGTTAAAGGGTTATGGGAGATAGAGGGTGTGCATGAAGGGAAGAAATTCATAGTTTTTCTGGATTTTGCCAAGAAGCAGGTAGTCCTTGTCAACAGGTTTATTCCTGTCAAACAGATAGCAGGCCCTCCGCCTAAGAGGCTTGACCTGTCAAAGATACCTCTCTCCGATGCCATTGTTATGGGCAGTCAAACGGCTGATTTAAAGATAATTATTTTCGACGACCCTGACTGTTCATACTGTAAAAAACTGCATGGAGAGCTTAAAAGGCTTCTCGATATGCGGCAGGACATTGCCTTTTATATAAAGCTGTATCCCCTCGATATTCACCCAAAGGCTTATGAAAAAAGCAAAACGATTCAGTGCAGTAAATCCGTAAAATTATTTGACGATGCCTTTGAAGGAAAAGAGCTGCCAAAGCCGGATTGCGATACAAAAGAGGTAGATGAAAATATAAGGCTGGCAAAGGAGCTTGGAATCTTCAGCACCCCCACAATAATACTCCCCGATGGAAGGGTAATAAACGGCTATGTAGACGGCCAGACCCTGCTTAAAATGATAGAGACGCCGCAATAGGGAAAAAATTATAATTTTCTATGCTGAATTTGGAACAAAGGATTAAGACTGCAATGGGAGAGGAGTATGCAGACCTCCTTATAAAAAATGCGAGGGTGGTCAATGTATTCTCCGGCAAAATTATAGAAACCGATGTCGCTGTATTTCAGGGGGTGGTTGCAGGGTTTGGCAGGTATAAGGCAAAAAAGACTCTGAATATTCACGGTATGTATCTCTGTCCGGGTTTTATTGACGGGCATGTCCACATAGAAAGCTCGATGGTTCTACCCGCTGAATTTGCAAGGGCGGTAGTTCCATCGGGAACAACTGCCGTTATTATTGACCCCCACGAAATAGCTAATGTATTCGGCCTCGAAGGCATAAAATTCATGGTTGAATCGAGCAGGCATATCCCCCTCGATGTATATGTCATGCTATCTTCATGCGTTCCCGCATCTAATATGGATACATCCGGCGCAAGACTCACCCATCACGACCTTTCAGTCTTTGCCGATAAGCCGTGGGCATTAGGGCTGGCGGAAATAATGAATTATCACGGCGTAATCCATAGAGACCATGATTTATTAAAAAAGATACGCATCATGAAAAACAAGGTAATTAACGGGCATGCCCCGGGGCTTTCGGGCAAGGCTTTGAATGCTTATATAAATGCGGGGATAAAATCCGACCACGAATGCACAACTATCGCAGAGGCGAGGGAGAAGCTGGAGAAGGGGATGTATATAATGATTCGTGAGGGGACTGCTGCGAAAAATTTGAAAACCCTTCTCCCTCTAATCACACCTGAAAATGAGAGGAGATTTATGTTCGTTACCGATGACAGGTCTCCGTCAGATCTTATAAATGAAGGGCATATCAACTATATGATTAAGACGGCAATACGGGAAGGGATAAATCCTGTTACAGCCATAAAGATAGCAACCTTGAATCCATCCGAGTATTTTCATCTTTATGGGCTTGGGGCAATTGCACCGGGTTATCAGGCTGACCTCGTTGCCTTCGACAGTTTTAAAAATTTCAAAATCAGTATGGTATTTAAAAATGGAAACTTAGCAGCAGAAGACGGTAAGCTCCTGCCGAAGGCTATAGAGGATCATCCCGTTTACTTGAGGAGTTCGATGAATGTAAACCTCTCGGCTATAAAAAATCTTGAAGTTAGGGCTGACGGGAAGGCAATAAAGGTTATAGAAGTCATACCGGGACAGGTGCTCACCAAAAAAAGGATAGAAAGGGCAAAAATCGAGAGCGGAGTTGTGGCGGCAGATATAAAGAGAGACATCCTTAAAATTGCCGTAATAGAGAGACATCTCTCATCTAAAAATATGGGGATAGGATTTGTGAAAGGGTTTGGCTTGAAAAACGGCGCAATTGCCTCATCCATCTCTCACGACTCGCATAATATAGCAGCGGTCGGAACTAACGATAGTGATATGCGCGCTGCAATAACCGAGATTGTGCATCTTAAAGGAGGGCAGGTTGCGATTAAAGACGGCAAGGTTATCGAATCCCTCCCCCTTCCGATTGCAGGGCTTATGTCCGACAGACCGCTAAAGGAAGTTAAAGATAAAATAGAAAAACTTAATCTTGCAGTCAGGAGACTCGGCTGCAAGCTTTCCAATCCTTTTATGTCCCTCTCGTTCCTCTCCCTTCCTGTAATACCCGAGCTTAAGCTTACGGATAAAGGACTGGTGGATGTGGAGAAATCCGAAATTGTTTCGCTATTCGGGAGAATGTGATAAAATTATTTAA